>JAYPCO010000015.1:0-24795 GCA_038124765.1 Alphaproteobacteria bacterium
GCTGAGTCTCTACCTTGAGATTTGGCAATTTCTCTAGCATTTGGATTAACTGATGGTCTAAATGGCATTTCAACTATTTCGCCATCTACTGGCTGACCAGCGACATCACAATATTGATCAGGAAGGTGGAATTTAAATTTATTTCCAATATCCTTTTTTTCGTAAGGCACATAGCCCATTGCAATATTTGTTTTAAGTTCTGGTGAGTACCAAGGCGAGGTTAAATAGCCGATTGGAGTTTTTCCATCCTCAGAAACTAACCAAAAATCAGGTGCGTATTCATCAATTGGTTTGCCACCCAATTTAAAACCAACTAATTGGTTACTATAGGGTTTACCACCTGACTCTATTTTTGCTCTCATAGCTTCTAAAGCTTCTTTGCCAATATAGTCAGCTTCTTTTTTTCGAGGAACTTGGTATCCAAGATTACACTGGAATGGATAAGTCTCAGCGTCAAGATCCTGTCCCCAAGATAAAATACCAGCAGCAATTCTTCTGTGGTGAGCTGGAGCTATAACCATCAGATTATGTTTTTTTCCTGCTTCTAAAACAGCATTCCACATATCATCAGCGTATAAAGTAGAATTTTTAAGATAAATTTCATATCCTTTTTCACCAGTAAAACCAGTTTGAGAAATGATACAATCTCTTCCACCAACTTTAGCTTCCATTAAACCATAAAAAGGTATTTGTCTAACCGCATCGCCAACAAGATCTGCCATTAAGTCGGCTGATTTAGGCCCTTGAATTTGAACAGGTGAAACATCTATCTCATCTATAGTAACATTAAAACTCTTGTCATGATTAACGCCTTGTAGGAAAAACATAATATCAGAGTCAGATAAAGAGAACCAAAATTCATCTTCAGCCACTCTTAATAAAATTGGATCGTTTAATACTCCGCCTTTACTATTACATAAAATTACATATTTACCTTTCATCACATCAATACGAGTTGCATCTCTTGTTATAACATAGTTAGTAAATTTTAATGCATCAGGCCCTTTAACTCTAATTTGTCTTTCCACTGCAACGTTCCACATTGTTACGTGATTAACTAATGCATCATATTCAACCATCGCACCACCATCTTCAGGTTTCACGTAACCTCTTGGGTGATACATACGATTATAAACAGTACATCTCCAACATCCTGCCTCAACAGCAAGGTGCCAATATGCGGATTTTCTTACTCTTGTAGAAATCAACATTTGTTGTGGAGTAGGACCAGATTGTCTTAGATTATACGGGACTAGTCTATCTGACTGATCCACAGTACTAGGTTGTGTTAGCTTCATTTACCCTCCTAACAAAGCTATATAGCAATTAGAGAAAACTATTTTTTTTTTATTTATGATGCAATCATAAATTTTCTATCTAGAAAATTTTATTGTGGGTCAAAATCTTGCCATTTTCTATGTCAAAATTACCATTTTGTAATTCCATTAGCCAATGGCATGTCTTCTCAAAACCGCCAAAAGGAAAACAATGAAAATTTTGCAGTAGGTTTTTTTGATGAGCATAATTTGCCAAGGCCAATAACATTTCATCGTTTGATGTTTTTGTAAGTAGGTCAGTGACCTTGGTTGAATTCTTTTTAAGAAAATTTAAAGAGTTTCCTACTCCACTCATCAATCCAAAATTCAGTAGTGTTTTAAAGGACGCAGGCCCTGGAAAACCAACTCTAACAGGCATCGATATATTTTTTTGCTCTAAGCCATCGCACCATTGTATAAATGGATCAGCGTTAAAAAAAAATTGAGTTACAATTTCTAAATCTAAAGCATTATTGATTGATAGCTTTTGTTTTTTATCTAAAAAGTTTTCTAGGGTATTATTGTCTATATCGGGAGATCCCTCTGGATGCCCTGCAATGCCAATTTTATTAAAACCAAATTTATTTAATAAATTTGACTCTAGGATATCTAGAGAAGAGTTAATAATTCCCTTCTGCTCACCACCACCACCAATTATTAATATTTTAGAACTATCAGTTCTATTTCTTATTTCTTTTAAAAAATTTTCAACATGATCTAAATCTTTCATCGTACGAGCAGGTAAGTGGGGGATAGGAGTTAAATTTTGCTTTGCAACAAAATCAATTGTATCTAAAACATCTAATTCAATCGCATCTGGTAAATAAGTAATATAAATACAATTTTTTTTATCTACCGGAATTTTATTTAATTTACTTTTTACTTTAGGGTTGAGTTCGATCGTAAAATTATCAATTAGGGATGTGATAGCTAATTTGTTCATAAAAAATTTAAAATTAAGATTTTAATCTATTGTTTTCTGGGTCTAATAAAGGCTCATTTGTTACTGTCAATGCAAACCTTTTCCCAAAATACTCAAGCTCTAAATTTGTTCCTAAAGTGGACAGCTCTGAGGGGAGGTAGCCATAAACAATATGTTTATCAACAAAATAGCCATAATTAGTGCTTGTAGCATATCCCACTACTTTACCATCTTTGTATATTGGCTCCGTACCAAGCGCCATACCCTCAGGGTCGTCTAAAATCATACAAGTTAATTTTTTTGTAATTGGCTGCTCCTTTAATTTTTGCAAAGCCTCTTTTCCAATGAAGTCATTTTGTTTTTTTAATTTAACGGTAAAGCCTAACCCGGACTCGTAAGGGTTGGTGTTTGTGTGTATATCTGTGCCTAATGATCTGTATCCTTTTTCTAATCTCATAGACTCAAATGCGCCTGCACCAGAGCAAATCATATTAAACTCTCTAGATGCTTCACGCAATTCATCCCATAAACTTAAACCGTATTCAGTAGGTGTATAAATTTCCCAACCTAACTCACCTATATAAGAAATTCTAACTGCAACACAGGGTATATTGCTAATAGATATTCTTTTAATTGTAAAAAATGGGAAGCCTTCATTGGATACATCATCATCATTACAAAGTTTTTGTAACACTAATCTTGAATTAGGTCCCCAAAGACCTATTCCCGCATATGCAGATGTCCAGTCAATTATTTGAACACTACCATCATCTGGAGCGTGTTGACGAAGCCAAGAAAGATCGATCATTCCATTGCCTGCACCCGCGAGTACCCAAAACTTATTTTCTTCTAAACGACTGATGGTTAAGTCACTTTTTATCCCACCATAAATATTTGAAATGACGCTATATACAACCTTACCCACTTCAACATTAATGTTGTTAGTACAAACCTTTTGCAGTAAATCGAGAGCACCCTTGCCACTGACTTCAATTTTTACAAAACCAGTAATGTCAAATAAAGCACCCGTTTGTCTTGTTACTAAATGCTCTGCTGCTTGAATAGGGCTCCAATACCTCGACTCCCAGCCTGTACGATTGGGGAAGTTTTTACCTTTAATTAACTCAGCATTAGCCTCATACCATTGAGGTCTCTCCCATCCCATCGTTTCAAAGAAATGTGCTTTTTGATCCTGAAGCCTGCTATAAAAGGGACTTCTACGCAGAGGTCGGGGTTGTTCCATTTGTTGGAGAGGGTGAATAATATCGTAAACTTCACGATAATTTTGCTTTCCCCTTGCACGTAAATACTTCCTTACATGATGGTGTTGATGAAAACGGTTAATGTCTCCTTGGCGGACATCTAATTCTGGTTCACCATTCGCAATCCACTCCGCCATGGCTTTTCCAACTCCTCCGCTATGAGTGATCCAAACCGCGTTGGCTGTCCATAAACCCTTTATGGAAGTTTCTCCCATTAAGGGATTGCCATCAGTGGTAAATGAGAAAATACCGTTGATTTTTTTTGTTAATTTTTTTTCGGCAAACTTAGGAAATAACCAATTAGTCTCTTGATGTGCACCGGCAAAGTCATCCGGTCTAAAATCAACTAGTGAAGGCATCTCTTCTGCCTCGCCTGGCTTTTTTAATTCTTCTGACTCAAGTATTCTAGGCTCATGTTTATAATTACCTATAACATAGGTATCATTCCATTGTCTAAAATAGAGGCTGTAATCTTGATGGCGTATGAGTGCATGTTCGACTAATGCTTCCTTGTGATCTGCTTTAAATTCTTTTAGTTCTTCAAAAGGTTCTAACCAAGCCATTTGATGTTCACAAGGAACAAGGGGAAGAGAAATATTTGCTAACCGACCCATTTTAGGAGCCCAAATACCTGTAGAGACTAAAACAATATCAGCATCATAGTCACCTTTTGGTGTTTGTACCCCGCGAATTTGATTATTAGAAATTTTAAAACCTGTGACAGGCGTATCACCTATAAAAGTACCCGCATTCAAGTCTGTGACATACTTTGCCATTGCTCTCACTGCTCGAACGGGAGCTGCTAGTCCGTCCGTAGGAACATAATAGCCTCCATGAATTTTTTCGGGATCAATATAAGGGCTTAATTTCAAAACTTCTTCAGGTGAAATTAATTTAGCATCTGTTAACCCGTAGCTATGCGCTATTCCCATTTTTCGATAAAGATCTTCATGACGCTCTTTTGTTTTAGAAACTTCAATGCCGCCCACAGTATGAAAACAGGGTTTACCTTCAAATGTAAGTGAGCGCAAAAGATCCACTGTATATTGAGCAAACTTGCACATCATTCTTGAGGGGTTGGTTTGAAAAACACCACCGGGCGCATGACTAGTAGAACCACCAGTTTCAAATAAAGGACCCTGGTCTAAGATAGTCATATCTTTCCAACCTAATTGAGCTAGGTGATAAGCAGTACTAGCACCAACAATACCACTGCCAACAATAATTATTCTTGATTTATGAGCCATAATCCCCCCAGTTAATTGTCTTAGCTAATCAATTCCAAATATTGATGTCAAACGAAAAATTAGGAGCTAAAAGTTGACCGCGTCTATGAGTCGATCTTCAAGGTATTCAGAAAATGAACGATTGCATGAAATATACAAGTAATCATCAAAATTAAAAATAGCGCAATCAATTCTAGCTAAAAGAGTCTGGGCGGCAGTTAGTGTTTTAAAGGATTTTTCTCGAAAATCAAAATGAGTAAGTTTATTTAACATTTTAAAGCGATTTGAACCCATTATTCTAAAAAATACTTGTGCATCAGAGTAGTCTGTAGCTAGGGTAGAAGAATTTGAATTTAAATTATCAATTATTTTTTGAAATTTTTTAATTTCAATTTCCTCACTTATTATCAAGTTCCACTGATCAAAGGAAAGTTTAGCAAGAAATCTATTTTGATCATTAATGATTCTTAAGTTTTCAGTGGGGGGTAGAAGATCTAGGTGTTTATTTAAGTGGTTATTAAATTCAGAAGTGCCGGGACCTCTAATAATTATTTGTTTTTTTAATTGAAATCTAATCTCAATATCATTGGAACGGAAAATTTCTCTCATGAAACTAACCTTTGATTTTCTGGATCATAAAAAACAGGATTAACAATCTTAACAGGTATTGTTTTTTGATCAGGGGTGGATACAAATGCTTCTGTACCAATCAAAGCATGCCCATTTTTAATTACTGCTAAACCAAAACTATGATTGAGCGTAGGGCTAAAGTAGCTAGAGGTAATATGACCTAACATCGGCATAGGTGTTTGTATTTTGTCTTCTAAAACTACGTGCTGACCTTCTTCTAAATGGTTATCAATGTTTGAAGGTATAATTCCAACTAATTGTTTTCTATCTGGACGGATAGTATCAGAACGAGTCAAAGATCTTTTTCCTAAGAAATCTTTTTTGCTCTTTCCAATCATCCAATTTAATCCAAGATCAATGGGGGTAATTGAGCCATCTGTATCTTGGCCCACAATAATATACCCCTTTTCAGCTCTTAGAAGGTGCATCGTCTCAGTGCCGTATGGAACAAGTCCAAAATCACTTCCAAAGTGATGTATCTTCTCCCAAATTTTTAAGGCTTGTTGTGCGGGTACATAAATTTCGTAACCCATCTCTCCCGTAAAGCTAGCTCTCATGATACGAATGGGTATCTGATCTATCGTGTGAAATTGAAAAGTCATAAACGGAAATGTTTGATTACTAAAATCAATATCAGGAAAAACTTTTTGCATAATATCTCTTGTTTTAGGACCGCTAATATTAAAAGTAGCAAATTGCTCTGTTATAGAATTCATATAGACATTTAGTTCAGGCCACTCCGTTTGAGCGTATTCCTCCATACAAGTTAATACATTTGCCGCTCCGCCAGTAGTTGTCGTGGCTATAAAATGCTGATCAGAAATTTTGCAGATGATACCATCGTCTTTTACCATGCCATCCTCACCTAGCATCAATGCATATCTTGAACTCCCTGGTTTCATTTTTGTAAAGTCATTTGTGTAAATTAAATTCATAAAAGTAAGGGCATCGTTACCCTTAATTTCAATTTTTCCTAAAGTGCTTCCATCTAAAATTCCGGCACCCTCTCGAACACTTTTACTCTCTCGTTGAACTGCATCGTGCATCGACTCCTCACTGTTAAGAGGGAAGTACCATGGTCTCTTCCATTGACCTACATCTTCGAAGACTGCACCCTTGCTTAAATGCCAGCTATGAATAGGAGATTTTCTCTCCGGATCATAAAATTCATATGTATTTCTCCCTGCTATAGCCGCAAAGCTTAAAGGAGAATAGGGAGGGCGATATATAGTAGTTCCTACTTCATTTACTTTTTTATCTAGTAAGTCGGATACAATTCCCAAAGCATTAATACTACTGATTTTACCCTGATCCGTGCCCATACTATTGGTGGTAAATCTTTTGAGATGTTCGATACGATCAAATCCTTCTGAGATAGCTTGGCGAATATCCTTAGTCGTTACATCATTTTGCAAATCAATAAAGGACTTTGCCCAAATAGATTTACTTGGAGATTTTACCTCCCAAAGTTTTTTCACTTTTAAAAGTGAGCAGACGTTTGTTTTGATATCTAATTTAATTTTATCAACATTAAAAATTGATAGTTTTTCATTTAATTCTGTATCGATTTTTGAAAAATCAAACTGACCACTGGCCGATCCAATCGTAATAGTAGATTGGAATGATTTATAAGGTTTATATGTTAAATGTTGCTCATCCCAGTCTAATATTCCTTTTGATTGTGTGAATAAATGTACATCAGGATTGATACCACCGGATATACATAAATAGTCAGTTTTGATTTCACTAATAGCACCTGAATTATTTTCAATTAATACTTTTTCTATATGTTTTTTACCGTGTGCAGCAGTAATCAATGAATTGGTATAAATAGGAATATCGTTTCGATGAATAGTATCAAAAAGTTCTGTTTCAATCTCTTCACCTGATCTTGAATCCACATACGCTCGAGGTTTATGACCAATGCTTATCAACTTTTTAATAAGACTTAAGGAATTTGAGTTATTACTAAATATAACTGGTTGAGTTGAAGGCGAGACACCATAGCGGCAGATATATTTTTCAAAAGCGGTGGAAAGCATTACCCCAGGCAAATCATTATTTTGAAAGGATAAAAATCTTTCAATGTGCCCATTACTTAAAATGACATGACTTGTTCTTATTTTATGTAAGGTGCTGTTTACTTTGTCATTAGAGGGTTTAGAGCCAACAAATTTATCTTCAATTGCTATAAGGTGATCGATGTAATTATAAGTAGTTACTAAAGTATTTTTTAAAATCTGAATATTAGATGCGTTTTGAATTTCCTGAATAATTTCTTTAACAAACTCGCTTGGCTGCTGACTATTAATAGATAGAATTTTATTTGAGTTGTTTAGAATACCGCCCAACTGGTCATCTTGATCAATTAAGAGAACATCATAATTACTATTGATTAGAGATTTTGCGGCTAATAAACCATTTAAACCTGCGCCAACAATCGTAATGTCTACATTATGGTGCATATGATTGCTTATGGCCTTAAATTCCTTAGGTGGTTTTCCTAAACCAGCTGCTCTTCGAATAACCGGTTCATAGATTTTCTTCCAAAAACTTTTATGAGGTCCCATAAATGTTTTGTAGTAAAAACCCGCTGTAAAGAGAGGAGATAAGAAACTATTGATGGAACCAATATCGTTTTCTAGAGAAGGCCATCGATTTTGACTCTCAATTTGCATACCTTCATAGATTTTTTTTATAGTCGCTCTTGTATTGGGTTCACTATGTTCACTAATAATTTGAACTAAGGCATTGGGCTCTTCAATCCCACAAGTATAAATTCCTCGGGGTCGATGATATTTAAAACTTCTTCCAACTAGGCTAATATTATTTCGCAAAAGTGCAGAGGCAATGGTATCACCTTTAAATGCAAAGTATTTTTTTCCATCAAACTGAAAACTTATTTTTTGATGAAACTGAATAAACTTATTATCTTTTACGTTTAAATCGCTCATTTTTTAACTGTAAAATTCCCCGAACCTACATTCGGCTCGCCAGAGGGGGTTTCAACGATTTTATTAAATTTATTTATATCAGGTCTAGGGTCGGTTAATTTATATACTTCTAAGATTTCATCAGTGGAAGTATCACGAACACAGTTAAACCATTTGCGACAGCCGTGCGAGTGAACCCACCTTTCATAGAAAATACCTTTCGGATTAGCTCTTACAAAAACATATTCTCCCCATTCATGATCAGAGATTTCTTTAGAGCCATCAGGTCTTTTAACGTGCGCTTCACCACCGTTAGTAAATTCTGATTGATCGCGTATACCGCAGAAAGGACATTCAATTAACAACATTTTAGTGTGCTACCGCTGCTGCACCATGCTCGTCTACTAGTTTCCCACTGGTAAAGCGGTTAAGGCTAAAAGCAGCATTAATTCGATGCGGTTCATTTTTAGCAATTGTATGGGCGAATACATTTGCGCTTCCGGGGGTGGCTTTAAATCCTCCGGTTCCCCATCCACAGTTAAAGAATAATCCTTCGATATCACACTTGCTAATTATAGGACTAGCATCAGGGCAAATATCGACTATTCCACCCCATTGTCTAAGCATTTTCATTTTTCCAAAAACAGGATATAGCTCCACCATAGCTCGTATAGTCTCTTCAATAATGTTGAAACCACCCCTTTGAGTAAAAGAGTTATATCCATCTGTACCTGCACCAATCACTAGTTCCCCTTTATCTGATTGACTAACATATGCATGCACTGCTGCAGACATAACCACAGTATTGATAATGGGTTTTATGGGTTCTGAGACAAGTGCTTGAAGTGGTTTGCTTTGGAGGGGCAATCTGATACCAGCAGTTTCTGCTAAAACACTTGTATGACCTGAGGCTACTACTCCAACTTTGTTTGCTCTGATAAATCCTTTTGAGGTTTGAACTCCTTCAATTTTACCATTTTTAGTTTTAATTTCTTGTGCTTCACAATTTTGTATTATGTCGACCCCCATTTCATCTGCCCTCATGGCAAAACCCCAGGCAACAGCATCGTGGCGGGCTACACCTCCGCGTGGCTGATAGGAGGCACCAAGAACTGGATACCGAAGGTTATCGGTATTCATAATAGGAACCATCTTTTTAATTTCTTCTTTGTTTAACCAAACGGAGTCAATCCCATTCAAGTTATTTGCACTTACTCGTCTTTTAATTTCTTTGATATCATGTTCGTTGTGGGCTAGGTTCATGACACCTCGCTGACTAAACATGACGTTATAATTTAACTGAGAAGAAAGACTCTCCCATAGTTTTAAGGAGTGCTCGTATAAATGGGCGCTGTCATCCCATAAATAATTGGATCGAATGATCGTAGTATTTCTGCCAGTATTTCCTCCACCAAGCCAACCTTTTTCAATAACGGCAATATTTTTTAAACCATGTTCTTTAGCTAGGTAGTAAGCAGTGCCTAGTCCATGACCTCCACCACCTATAATAATGACATCATAGAACTCTCTCGGTTCCGGACTTCGCCACATTAGTGGCCAGTTTTTGTGTCCTGTAAGAGCATTCCTAGCTAATTGAAATATGGAGTATTTCTTTTTCACGAATGCAAATTAACAAATAAAAATTTAATCAGCTAGCAATTTCCAACTGCGAATTCGTCTCAACATGTCGAAAAATCTTAGGAAATTGCCATTTTAAATCACAATCAATATTTGGAGCCTGTAGGTTGCTCTTAATATCGTCCATACATACAGTTCTAATTTCATAGCTAAATCTTGTTTTTAATGATTTTTCTTTTGTAGAGCTGTGTAGATGACTTCCGGAAAAACAAAGAATTTCTCCTGGCTCAATAGTGATGGGTAGGGTTTTTATATCAGTGGCAAGGCTTTCTAACAATTCAGGTGCTGAGGGGTATGAAAAATCATTTTGCTTTCTTTTTTCCAGATAGACATTTAAATCCCAGCTTGCAGTAGAATTCCTGACCTTCTTAGAAAAATAATCAGGATAGAAAATTAAGGTATTTTTTACATCAAGATCATTAATTGGCGCCCACCAGTTTATCTGTTGGTGAATATTAGTGCCCCAAGTATCTCGATGTATTCCAATTCTAGAATTTTCTCGAGGTTTAAATTTGTCAGATGCTGGCGCTATACGTACTACAAATTTATCCCAATACGTTTTTCCTTGGTTAAAGCCTATATCTGTCAGAAAACTTTTGAATAAGTCCTTTAAAGTTTTTTGGTTTTTTAATTCATTAATTAGTTTAACGCTTAAATCTTCATGTTTTTCAAAATGATGAAAGTTATCTAAGGGGCCTTCATAGCTAGTACTTATAAGATTCTTAATTTCCGCCACTAGGTTTAATGAAATAGAGTTTTTTTTGAAAGAAAATATTCTACCTGAATATATTTCTTCTTTAAATTTTTTTAAGTCGCCAATTTTTGAGATTGGCTCAATCACTTAATCAATATCTCCGATGTAAACGCCTAGCGCAAGTGCAGTTTCGATAAGAGGGTTAGTTCGGTCAACAACTTTGTATGTTGAAATACCTTCGCTGATCGGAACATCTACAACTTTACGATCCTGCCAAGCAACCATTCGGTCAAATTTTCCTTGAGCTAATAAATCAACTGCATACACACCAAAGGCACTTGCAAGAATTCTGTCTCTTGGAGTAGGCGGGGCTCCTCTTTGCACATGTCCAAGTGAAGTAACGCGACACTCGATATCAGTTTTTTTCATTATTTCTTCAGAGAGATAATTGCCAATCCCACCTAATCTTTGCTGACCATCAGCAAACTGAACCATATGTGTCTTTCCTTCTTCGGTTTTTACAGCTTCGGCTACCACTATTAAAGAATGAACAATTCCGCGATTTTTCATTTCCGTTAACTTATTAACAATTCCTTTAATAGAATAATTTATTTCTGGAATAAGAATTACATCGGCACCACCCGCTATACCGGCATTAATAGCGATATGACCCGCATCTCGTCCCATTACCTCTAAAATCATACTACGATGATGACTTGCTGCTGTGGACTGTAAATTATCTAATGCTTGAGTAGCAACACTCACAGCGGTATTAAATCCAATCGAGCTTTCCGTGGCGCCAACATCATTATCAATTGTTTTTGGAATAGCTACTATTTTTAAATCTCCACGTTTAGCAATCTCAGTTAATATTGCCATACTACCATCACCGCCAATTACGATTAAGCCCTCTAAGCCTAGCTCATGATAACCATCAATAATTTCTTGAGATCGATCTTTAAAACTACCATCGGGCATAGGAAATTTAAAAGGATTACCCTTATTAGTAGTGCCTAAAAAAGTACCTCCTTGTCTTAATAGGGAGCCACTGAATGTTTTATAGTCGAGCGGTAAGCAGGCTACAGGACGCTGCATTAAGCCAACGGTTCCATCTTGAATACCTAGAACTTCCATTCCATAAGTGTTTTTTGCCCTATAGAAAATAGATCTCACTGCAGCATTCAATCCGCCACAATCACCACCACTTGTTAATATACCAATTCTTTTCATTTAAAATTTATTTGAGTCCCATAACCAGGCAGCCCCGCGTACACCGCTTGAATCTCCATGGGTATTTCTTAGAACTTTATTACGCACTTTATCACTAAATGTATATTTAGGAAGTAATTTTGGAATATTATCATATAGGCGACCCACATTGGACATACCACCTCCTAATATAATTGCATCTGGGTCAATAATACCAATCATCACTGCTAGTAATCTTGCGAGTCGATCCTCATAGAGCTCAAACTCTTTTTTTGCTCTCTCATCCCCATTTGCCTCTAAAGCAACAATCTCTCTTGTTCGAAGGTCTGTGCCATATTTTTTATTAAAGACTTTAGTGAAGCCATTTCCAGAAATAAACTGTTCAGCACAAAGGGGTCTTCGACAATTACCAACTTCACATTGAACGTTTAGATCATACTCTTCTTGAGTGGGATAAGGTAAGGGCTGATGTCCCCAATCTCCCGCCACTTGATTAACACCTTCAATTACTTGTTTTTTATAAACGAATGAACCACCGAAACCTGAACCAATAATAATCCCCCATACCGATTCATAATTTGCCCCTGAACCATCTATTGCTTCTGATAGAGCAAAGCAATTCGCATCATTCATAATTCTTATTTCTCGATTTAATACTTTTTCAAGGTCTTTATGGAATGGACGGTTATTAATCCAGACACAGTTTGCATTATTAACAAGCCCGGTTTCTTTGGAGGAGAACCCAGGGATACAAATCCCAACACTGTTTTGTGAACCTGTATGTTCATCAAATTCTGCAACTAAAGATTTGACAGTTTCAATTCCACTATCATAAGTTTTTTCGTATGTAGTTCTTTTTCGAAGGATTTCCTTACCCTGGTTATCTAATAGAATGCCTTCAATTTTAGTTCCACCGTAGTCAATACCAATTTTATAACTTTGAGTCATACCTATGCGAACTCATATACTAATATTAAATTTTCCTCAAGGGACTAAATTGCCTTAGAGTGATTATATGCATTAGAAAATAAAAAAAATTCAGTATATGATAATAAAATGAGCAAAAAAATTAATTGGGGCATCGTTAGCACTGCCAAAATTGGATGGGAGCATGTTATTCCTGCTATTCAAAAATCTAAAAACAGTAAAGTTTTAGCTTTAGCTAGTAGAAATTTATCTTCAGCAAAATCTCTATCAAAGAAATTAAAAATTCCAAAAAGTTATGGTTCCTATAAAGACCTGTATAAGGACCCTAATATTGATATCATTTATAATCCTTTACCCAACCACCTTCATATCAAAACAACAATAGAAGCCTGTGCTCATGGCAAACATGTTTTACTAGAAAAACCTCTATCGATAAAAGCAAAGGATATTGACCCACTAATCAAGGCAGCTAAAAAAAATAAAGTTATTGTTAAGGAAGCTTTTATGGTGAGGCATCATCCTCAATGGCAATGGGTAAAAAAATATATTAAATCCGGTCAAATAGGTGTAATTAGTAACATCTCAACTGTTTTCTCTTACTTTAACAAAGACCCTAAGAACATCAGAAATATTCAAAAATATGGAGGAGGGGCGATATATGATATTGGTTGTTATCCTACAGTCATATCTAGATATTTATTAGATAAGGAACCCATAAGAGTAGTGGCCACTGCCAAAAAAGATAAAAAATTTAAAACTGATATTCTTTCCTCTGCTCTTTTAGATTTTGGAGGGGTGTTTTCTTCTTATGTCGTTGCTACTCAAAGTAATTTATCCCAACAAGTTGTTATTTTAGGTACTAAAAAAACGATCGTCGTTGAAAATCCGTTTAATGCAAATCCTAAAAAGCCTGCAACGATTGTCATTTATAACGGGAAGTCAATTTATAGAAAAGAAAATACCATCAAAGCTATTCCTCTTGTTGATCAATATGAAAGACAAGCTACTGCGTTTTCTAATCATCTTCTTAAAAAAACTAAAATTGATTACGGGTTAGAAGATGCAAAGAAAAATATGAAAGTTTTGGACGCTGTTTTTGAGTCAATCAAAAAAGGGAAGTGGGTTAAAGTTTAATTTTTTTAGGAAGTTCCAATGCAAGGTTTCTTCCAAAAATTGCATGAGACTCAGCTGACCAGTGGATCGGATCTTCATCTGAAGACTGTATAAAGTCGTTTGAATTTATTATAGGAATTTGCTTTTTATTGCAAATTTCCTGATAACTCAAAAAAATTTCCTGCGATGTATCGAACGCATTAATCCATTCATCATAATTATGCCAATTAGGATCACTGCACTTTGAACCCAGCGGAGGAGGGGCAATTATAAGAAGTGGTGTAGTTTTTTCATCATGCCATGATAGGCCGCTTGAATAAGTATGTTGAGAGATATTTATTAAGTCCTCTATTCCTTTTGCTATATCCTTTGCTGTTCTATGAAAGCGTGCCTTTAGGTCGTTGGTCCCTAACATTATTATCGCTAGATCCAGCGGAGAATGACTGAGCAAAGAAGATTTAAATATGCGACTCCCATTTAGATGCTTACCATCTGTGCCATCATCAATATTAGTTGTTCGACCAGGCAGACAATCTTCTTTAACATGATTTTGAATTCCTAATTCGTTTAGGCTATTTGAAAAGATAATGGGCCAGCGTGAAGACAAAGGCATGCCAGTGCCATCATCAATATAACCCCAACTATTGGAGTCTCCAAATATAAGTATATTTATCAATAAGAGCTAGATGGGGCCCAAAGATTTATGCCGCCCTCTTTGGCCGTTTGATCAATTATTTTCTTTTCCTTGGCAGAAAAGTTTAAATTATTTAAAGCTGCTAAATTTTCCTTTAGTTGCTTTACATTTCTAACACCAATCAATGCAGAAGTAATAGCTTTATTGCTGAGTACCCATGCAATAGCCATTTGAGATAAAGATTGACCTCTTTTAACTGCAATTTTATTTAGTTCAGAAACTATTTTTAAGTTCTTTTGGGTAATTAAACTTTTACTAAAATAGTGATCTTCACTTGCACGAGTGCCTTTTGGTATTCCCTTAAGGTATTTGTCTGAAAGATAACCCTGAGCTAAAGGTGAAAACGCAATACAACCAACACCATTTTGAGTTAATGTTTTTGTTAGGCTTTTCTCAATCCATCGATTTATTAAAGAGTAGGAAGGTTGGTGAATTAAAAGTTTAATTCCTCTATTTTTGAGAATTTTAATCATTTCATTTGTTTTATTTGCTGAGTAGGAGGAAACCCCAATATATAAAGCTTTACCTGAACGATAAATACTTTCCAAAGCGTCAGCTGTTTCTTCCAAGGGAGTATTAGGATCAAATCGATGAGAATAAAAGATATCAACGTAGTCTAATTTCATTCTTTTTAAGCTTTGATCGCAACTTGCAATAACATGTTTTTTAGATCCCCATTCGCCGTATGGTCCTTCCCACATATCATAACCAGCTTTTGTAGAGATCACTAATTCATCACGATATTTCTTAAGATCATTTTGCATTACTTTTCCAAAATTAGACTCAGCGCTTCCATAGGGAGGCCCATAGTTATTAGCTAAATCAAAATGAGTGATGCCTGCATCAAAGGACTCAAAAAGAATTTTTTTGGCTTCACTGCTCATACCGTTTCCACCAAAGTTATGCCATAATCCAATTGATAATAGAGGAAGCTTCAGCCCACTATTACCGCAGCTTCTATATTCCATCTGACTGTAACGATTATTTTTAGCATTATATCCCATTTAATATCTCCTCTATTTCATTTAAATATGGCATTGAGTTAGCCGCCCCATCACGCGTGACCGAAATACCAGCAACTAAATTAGCAAACTCTATTGATTGTTTATAGTTCTTATTTTGAGACAGGCCAACACACAAAGCCCCATTAAAAGCATCACCAGCACCTGTAGTATCTTTAACTTTTTTATTAAGCTTAGTAGCAGGAACCAAAAACTCTTCTTCACTATTTTTAAAGTAACATCCCTTATCACCAAGTGTAATAATCACATTTTTAACACCCTTGGATAGTAAAGAACTTGCAGCATCTAGACAGTCTTTTTCATTTTCAATAGGTTTGTTAATAAAATATTCAGCCTCTTTTTCATTCGGTGTAAAAAAATCAATTAAGGAAAAATACTCTTCAGGAATATTTGATGCAGGTGCGGGATTTAAAATTGTTGTGCAGCCAAATTCCTTTGCTTTTTTTAACGCCTCAAAAGTAGCCTCTTTGGGCGACTCTAGCTGCGCTAAAAATATTTTAGATTGTTTTATTATATCAATAGAGTTTTCAATATACTCAATATCGATACTACCTGCAGCACCTGTCACAACGTTAATTGCATTTTCACCAGTTTTTTCATTTACAAGTATTGCCGCTGCCCCAGTTAAAGTATTTTTATCAATGACTATTCCTTGATAATTAATTTTAGCCTGTTTATATAAATCTATTGCCATTTTAGAATAATCATCTTCACCAAGTTTAGTTAAAAAGGATACATTGCCTCCAGCCCTTGCTGCAGCAATAGCTTGGTTAGAACCTTTCCCGCCTGGTCCTACAAAACGTCTATTTCCAACTACAGTTTGACCTTTTACAGGAATGCTATCTGCTACAAATACCAGGTCGGCAACAAAAATTCCGAGTACACAAATACTCACTTATCTAAAACCCACACTGACCCATCTGGCTTAACAACGCCTTTAGTTAAAATAAAACAACCAAAAGGACGAGTTTCATTAGTGGCTATTATGGCAAAAGCTTTCTTCGCTTCGTCATAAAATTTAAATCTCTCAATTGAAGAAATATTCCAAAAATCTCCTGATATTTCCGATACTACTTGATTAAATTCTTTATGAACTTCATTTAACTCATTTGGCCTTCCATCAATTTCCATTCTTTGTACAGGGGAGTCAATAAAGCTATCAAGAGGGAAAACTGATAAAATTGCTTTTGCGGCTCTTGCAGCATTAACACCGTCAAGACGAAGTACTTTAGAATTCATAGAATAAGCAGGAAAGTTGGAGTCGCAGATGATTAATTTATCGCCATGACCCATCGCTCTTAGAGTTGATAAAATATCAGGACTTAAAATAGGATCTATATTAATTAACATCAATTAATAGAACTAAAAAAATGACTAAAGTGCAATAGAATTAATTTACTTCAACCGGTTTAGAACGCAGATGACGAACGGTTTCTTTTTCTGCTTTGCGACAAAGTCGAGGAGGGAGGTTTTTGTTTATCAATTCAAGATCCCCATAAACTATTTCTCCCATCTCAAAAAAAACTTCATTTAGCGCCCCAGCTCGATGCGCAGAAAATAAAATATTTTTAGTCTTCCGAATAGGGTCATTTTTATTAACTGGCTCCTCAGGGAAGACATCTGTAGCTACTTGAATATGTCCTGATGCAGCAATCTTTATCAAGTCTTTAAAATTAACCACACTTGCCCTACTCATAATTAAAAGACAAGAATTCTTTTTCATCTTAGAAAGAAGACTTTTATCTATCATGCTTTGGTTTTTAGTTGTAACAGAAGCTAAAATAAAAATCACATCACAAGTAGAAAAAATTTTTGAAAGGGTAGTAGGTTTGCATTTATTTTCGATGATAAGTTTTTCTGGCAGCCAAGGGTCATATACATAAAAATCATCCGTAAATGGAAGTAAAAGAGGATGCAAACTTCTAGCTAAATCTCCATAGCCAATTAAACCAATTTTATTATTTTTCAGTAACCCGCATCCAGCATTACTCTCTAATCCATATTGCTCTTTACCAGCAATAAATTCTAAATGGGCACCATGTATATTCCTCTTAAGTGATAGTGCAAAACCCAAAGCAATCTCAGCAACGGTTTGAGCAAACACCGGTGCTGTAGAAAGCACATGAATACTATTTTTAAAACAATAATCATAATCCATATTGTCCATGAAATTACTTTCAACATTAAAAATGGCTTTTAACTTTTTAGCTTTTTCTAATAACGTACTTGGGAGGTTTGGCTGACCTATAATAAAGTCTGCCTTAGAAATATTTTCTTCGTAAAATCTTTCTTTATTTGTATTTGGAACATTAATCAAATTAAAATTTTTTTTTAGCAATCGTAGTTTTTCTTTTGAAAAAATTAAATCCATTTTTCTTGGAAAAGGGTCAATTAAAATTGTTTTCATAATTAGAATATATCAATTATTTTTTTTTTTGATAATCTAACTTCTTATGAAAAGATCTCAAATTAACTCCTCTATACTCCAAGCAAAAGAAATGATGAAGGATTATCATTGGGTGCTGCCAACTTGGGCGTACTGGTCAGTTCAAGACTATAAAAATAATCCAAAAATTAGAGATTATTTGAAATTGCATCAAATGGGTTGGGATGTAACAGATTTTGGATGGGGCAACTTTGACCAACAGGGTATCGCACTCTTTTGTATCAGAAACGGTGTTCAAGGGGATGTTAATGATAAACCCTATGCAGAAAAATTACTTTTTATGAAAGACGGCCAAGAAATACCTCACCACGCTCACAAAGTAAAATTAGAGGATATAATTAATAGAGGCGGCGGTGATTTAGTTTTAGAGTTTTTAGAAGTTGATGAAAATAAAATAGAGCTCTCTAATGATATAACTGTGCTTGTTGATGGCCAGGAAGTAATTGTTAAGCCTCATCAGCCATTAGTATTAAAACGCGGCCAAAGTGTAACGATTAATAGAAATGTTTATCATAAATTTTATGCTGCCAAAAATTCAGGAATGGTAATGGCGGGAGAGGTATCACAAGTCAATGATGATAATTCTGATAATTATTTTCTACAGTCAGTTGGTAGGTTTAGCACCATAGAGGAAGACGAAGAACCAATTCATCCCTTGTGGAACGAAATTTAATGCATCAAGGCATTGTAGGTCTTGGAATGTGGTGTGTTGATACCACTTATAAACTTCAAAAACTTCCTAATAGAGGACAACTTGAAATTGTTAATGATTCTTTTAAGTGCGTAGGAGGAGGTCCATCAAACGTACTGACAGATTTAGAGTCGCTTGGGTTTAAATACCCCAAAGTTGCGATGGGTTCTATTGGTCGTGACTCCGTTGCGGAATACATTAAGGCCCATTGTAAAAAAAATAGAATACAAACTAATTATTTAATACCTTCATTAAAAACTCCAACCTCCCATACTGTATGCATGTATGAACAGCAAAAAGAGAGAACTTTTTTATACTACCCAGGAGCGAATGATTTAATTGATGTCAAACATAACAAAATTGGAAGTTTAAACTTTACTCCTAAGATACTTTATATTGGCTATTTAACTTTACTAGGGAAGTTAGATTCCTTTCATAAAGGTCAAACACGATTAACTAAAGTTTTAGAGTTTGCCAATAAAAAACAAATTTTAACAGTGATTGATTTAGCATCAAGTAGTGACCCTAAATTTAAAAAGATAGTGATGAGTGCTATTCCTTATACTAACTATTTATTGATGAATGAAATTGAAGCAAAATTGCTTTTTAATAAGAATATTTTAAATTCCAATCAAACAATTAATAAATCTATTGCTATTATAGAAATTAAAAAACTACTTTCTAAAGGAGTTCAGAATGCAGTAGTACTTCACTGCTCCAAAGAGTCACTTTATGTTTCAAGGGATAAAGTAATTGTTA
Organism: Alphaproteobacteria bacterium; assembly: GCA_038124765.1. GTDB lineage: Bacteria > Pseudomonadota > Alphaproteobacteria > HIMB59 > HIMB59 > HIMB59. Next base: position 19,483 of record JAYPCO010000015.1, read on the forward strand.
CCAAATCTCCAATTTTAAAAAAAAATGAACTTGTAAATTCAGTAGGCGCTGGAGATGCCTTTTGTGCTGGTTTTATATTTGGATTACATGAAAACTGGAGCCTAAGTAAAATATTAACCAAGGCACACGCAGCTGGCAGCGCGATGATGAAAATTGATGCCTCTTCGGGAGGCTTACCTAATATTTCTAAGCTATAGTTTTAAAACAGACTCGGTAACTAGAAGGTCCTTTTGTAAAGACCGATCAGCCACTAATCCTTTTTTCTTTAGTTGATCGTGGTAAAATTTAACCGCCTCTTGAGGTGATATTAAGCCTTCGACTACTTTTCTCATCGTTTGGACGATAAGAATTGGATCTTCAGCTAAATTAATTTTTCTACCAAAGAGAGCAACCTTTGCACCATACTGGCTAGCTTTTTTTATTAGCTCAAAACAATCTCGAGTAGTACCTTTGCTTCCACCAAGAATTCCTACTACAAGATTTTCAGGATCATAACTTGCTAAATCCTCCATGGCCTTTGGTCCGTTATAAGCAATTTTCAAAAACAGAGGGCGCTCTTCTTTTGTTTGCCCAGCCACTGCTTTGATAATGCAATCATTAATATAATCTCCAAGTTCAACGGTATTCATTCCTATTTTAATCGGAGGATTAAACACTTCAAGGAAGTGATTAAATTTATATTTAACAGCCTCAATTCTAAAATCTCTATATGCATTTAGCATTGCTAAATCAAAATTGACATCATTAGAGAATGTAACTGAAAACAATCCTAAATTTGCAATCTTACTAATCCTATCTAACCTTGCAGAACGAAAAGGTCTAGGGTTAGTATCCCGATAGTTGCTCTTTCTCATCAGCCAAATATCAGTTGTATCATTCATTCTAATAGCTGGGGTAACCGGGGATTGATTAAAATTTTTTTTGTTAATTAAATCTTCACCAACTGAAGCCGACATCAACATGATATCTACTAATTGTGATTTCGTCATTTGGATCATCGCATTTTTATAGTCAGATAACTTTTTGAAACCTTTTATAATTTTACCTTTTTGATCTCTTTGAGGGCCAGGAGTTGAGATTCCCATAGCTAAGTCACCGTCTTTAGCATCTGCAATAATAAAATCGGACGGTTTATATTTTAAACTTTTTATATTATTTAATTTTTCAGTAAGTGATTTGTTCATAATTTTTAAATCTTCCTTGGACCTGACTTATTCTAAATTAGAAAATATTTAATTTGACTGTATAATAGACGCATGTATTTAGGTCTAGACTTAGGAACTTCATCTTTAAAATCCTTACTTATTGATGACGATCAAAATATACTTTATTCAACCTCTGCAGATATTGAACTTTCAAACCCCAGAAGTGGTTGGTCAGAACAAGAACCAAGTAATTGGATAAATGCCTTGGACTTTTGTCTTAAAGAATTATCCAAATCAGTTAGTTTAGAAAAAATCCAGGCAATTTCATTTTCTGGTCAAATGCATGGTGCTACATGCTTGGATAAAAACGACCAAATAATAAGACCATGTATTTTATGGAATGATACACGCAGTCATGCAGAGTGCTCCGAAATTCTTGCCGATCCATCGGTCATGGATATTGCTGGTAATATTGTAATGCCTGGTTTTACGGCTCCTAAATTAGTTTGGCTGATGAAAAATGAACCGCAAGTTTATGAGAGAACTGCTAAAGTCCTTTTGCCCAAAGACTACCTAAGATTTTATCTTACAGGTGAATACTATAGTGATCTATCTGATGCCTCAGGAACTTATTGGTTAGATGTTGGTAAAAGAGAATGGTCAAAAAAACTCTTAGAAGCATCTTATATGACTTTAAATCAAATGCCGCATCTTTGTGAAGGCACTGACCAAACTGGAACAGTTCAAAAATCTATTGTAGAAAAATATGGCCTCAACTCATCGTGTAAAGTATTTGGTGGGGCAGGAGACAATGCTGCCGCTGCTATTGGACTGGGTTTGTATCTTGAGGGTAATGCATCTTTATCTCTTGGCACCTCTGGTGTTATTTTTGGATCTACTAAAAAATTTCTAAAAAATTACAATGACGCTATTCACTCATTTTGTCATTGTATACCTAACACATGGCATTTGATGTCAGTAATGCTATCTTGTACCTCTAACGTAAATTGGTTTATTAAAAACTTTCATTCCTCCATAGAAGAAATTACAACAGAATTAAATCACGTAATAAAAAAGACAAATCTTATTCAAAATTCCCCTTTTTATTTACCTTATTTAAGTGGTGAGCGAACACCTATCAATGACCCGCATGTCAGAGCAAGCTTCCATCGTTTAGGAATTGAAACCAATAGATCAGAAATTGTATATTCTCTAATCGAGGGGATTACCTTAGGTTTATACGATAATTTTCAGGCTTTAGTTAAATCAGGAATAGCTCTAGATAATATTTATGTAATTGGAGGCGGTTCTAAAAATGACGCTTGGGTTGAGCTATTAGCATCTGCTTTTGATCGAGATTTAATTATATCAGATGCATCTGACTCGATGGCAGCCTATGGTGCTGCTAGACTTGCACTAATGGGATTTAATAATATAACAGCTGATCAAGCGCTCTCCCCCCCAAAGACATCTAAAGTGATCAAGAAAAATAAAGAGTTAAATAAAATTTTAGGTGAACGATTTACAAGCTGGAAGGACTTTTATAAAAGCTAACTTCCTCAGCCTTATGACTTCATCATCAATTATAAACTATCAAGAGTTATTAGAAATTTTAGATAACGAATTTAGAGGCAATGAAATTAAAAGATTATTTGTAGCTATAGCAGGGGCTCCAGCCTCAGGCAAAAGTACTATTTCAGTTAAACTTAACGAAGACATTAATAACAGAGGGCATTCTTGTAAAGTATTACAGATGGATGGTTACCACTATGATGATGTTATCTTAAATGCAAAAAATTTACTTCCCTATAAAGGCGCTCCTGAGACCTTTGATGTTGCAGGTTTAAAAAATACGCTTTACAGACTCCAAAATGAAGAAGAGGTAGTAGTACCTGTATTTGATCGATCTTTAGAACTATCACGGTCCTCTGCTTACATTATCCCCAAGGAAACCAAAATTGTTTTAGTGGAAGGGAATTATCTTTTATTGGATTCATATCCCTGGAGGGAATTACATCAATACTATCATTATACAATCTTATTAGACTGTGATGAGAAAACCTTAGAGCAGCGATTAATTGAGAGATGGAAAGGATTCAAATTGGATGAAGATCAAATAAATAAAAAAGTTTATGAGAACGACCTCCCTAATGGAATTAAAGTAATCCAAAATAGTATTCAGCCGACTTTTAAATTAAAAAATTAATTTTGTGGTGGTTGCTTTGCGCCTGTCATAAATGCAACAGCATCAGACATTTCATAATCCTTTGGATTGATGACGCATAAGCGAGTCCCCAGTCGATGGATATGAATTCTATCTGCAACTTCAAAAACATGGGGCATGTTGTGAGAAATTAAAATAATTGGAATACCTCTTGCTCTAACTTCGCCAATTAATTCTAGAACTCTTCTACTTTCCTTTACACCCAGTGCCGCTGTGGGCTCGTCCATAATAACGACTTTAGTGCCAAAGGAAGTTGCACGCGCAACAGCAACGCCTTGACGTTGACCGCCTGATAAGGTCTCAACTAATTGATTGATATTTTGAATGGTTAAAAGACCCAACTCTGATAATTTTTTTCGAGCCTCCTCTGCCATCGCTTTTTTATCTAAAAATCGTAAGAATTTTCCCATAAATCCCTTTTGTCTTATTTCTCTTCCTAAAAACATATTATCTGTAATCGAAAGAGCAGGAGATAGGGCTAAGTTTTGATAAACAGTTTCAATGCCTAAAGTTCTTGCTTCTATCGGTGATGTAAAGGAAACAGACTTGCCATCTAATTGAATTTCACCACTGTCCGGAACCACAGCGCCACAAAGAACTTTAATAAGTGTAGACTTACCAGCACCATTGTCACCAATAACACCTAGTACTTCACCTGGGTAAAGTTCTAAGTTTGCATTATCTAATGCAACTACTTTTCCATACTTTTTAGATAAGTTTTTTGCAACTAATATCGGCTCCATTAGTTTGACACCTTTCTAATCCACTGATCAATACCAACTGCTATAATAATAAGACAACCAAGTGCAAATCTTTGCCATAAAACATCTAATCCAGCAATTGAAAGTCCGGAGCTAAATACGCCCACAATTAAAGCTCCAAATAGAGCACCTAAAATTGTTCCTCGACCTCCAAATAGGGAAGTTCCACCAATCACCACAGCGGTGATAGAGTCGAGGTTACCCTCATAGAAACTAGTAGGAGAAACAGAACCTACGCGACCAATCGATACCCAAGCACCGATACCAACCACAAGACCTGCCACAGCATAAACTGAAACAAGCATTCGATCAGTTCTTATTCCTGATAGCTCCGCAGCTTCTTTATCATCTCCAACTGCATAAACATGCCTACCCCAAGCAGTTTTATTAAGCACCATCCAAAGAACGACGAAAATAACAATCATTAAGAAAGCGCCATAGGTAAAAACAAATCCACCTAAGTTAATTCTTTCTCCCCAAAAATGTAATAAGGGAGCATTAATTTCAATGTCAGAACTTCTAATTGATTGCGAGCCTGTGAAAAAAATCACAAGTGCAAAGAAAATATTCCAAGTACCCAGTGTTACGATGAATGGCGGTAAGCGTAATCGCGTGACAAGTAATCCGTTTACTATACCAGTTAATACACCTACAGCAGTACCAATAAATATTGCTGGCATTGTAGGCATTCCCATTTCAACTGATAGTTTACCCATAAATACGGAGGCAAGGACCATCATCGCTGCTACGCTTAGATCAATACCTGCAGTTAAAATTACAAGTGTTTGGGCCGCTGCAAGAATACCGACAATCGTAACTTGCTGAACAATCAAGGATAAATTAAATGCTGAGAAAAACTTACCACCAGCGATAAAACCAAAAGCTATAACGCTAATGACTAAAATTATAATAGGAACCATCGTTGGGTTCCCGTGTAAAAAGTGTTGAATTTTTTTGAGAGTGCTTTGTTGACCTAATTCAAAGGAGTGATGATCTTGATCTTTTGAGCCAATATCATCAGAAAATTTAGGTTGATCTTTTAGATCTTTAGAAATGTCATCAGAAATTTTATTCATTTTTTATTTAAGGGTTCCTCAGGGCAGAATAATCTGCCCTGAAAATTAATGGATTTATTGGATTAACCCCAACATCTGTCTAAACCTTCTTTAACACTAATTGAAGG
>JAYPCO010000016.1:0-24718 GCA_038124765.1 Alphaproteobacteria bacterium
CAAATGTTTTTTTTAGATTTTGAGGAAAAATTAGAAAATCTTGATGTAGAAAAAAAATCTTTAATTAGAGCCTCGCAAGAAAGTGGCCTAGATGTTAATTCTAAATTAAAAGCCATTGAAGAAAAAGAAATCTTAGAGCTAAAAAAAATATATTCTAATCTCTCCCCTTGGCAAATTGTAAAAATTGCAAGACACCCAAATCGACCCAAGACTCGTGATTATATAAATAATATATTTACTGACTTTACATCATTATACGGAGATAGGCTTTACTCAGAAGATAGCGCTATCGTTTCGGGTTTTGCTTTTTTAGATAATTTTCCTGTGCTTGTGCTTGGGACTGAAAAAGGGCATGACATGAATACTCGTATTCAACATAACTTTGGAATGGCAAAACCTGAGGGTTATCGAAAATCTCAAAGAATTATGAAATTAGCTTCTAAGCTTAATTTGCCATTGATATGTTTTATTGATACCTCTGGAGCCTACCCTGGTAAAGATGCCGAGGAAAGAGGCCAGGCTGAGGCAATTGCTCAATCTATGAAGGTTGCATTGAATTGTGAAACTCCCTGTATATCTGTTGTAATAGGTGAGGGGGGGTCTGGAGGAGCGATAGCACTTGCAACCAGTGATAAGGTTCTCATGTTAAGTAATTCAATTTATTCAGTTATCTCACCAGAGGGGTGCTCATCAATCTTATGGAAATCCGCAGAATACGCTGAAACAGCTTCAAACTCTCTTAAAATAACTGCAAAAGATTGTTTTAACTTAAAAATTGTAGATGAAATAATAACCGAACCTATGGGAGGAGCACATAGGGATCACAGTCACATTTCTAAGAAACTAAAAGACTCCTTAATCAAAAACTTAAAAGAATTAAAACAAATAGAAATAAAAACTCTTATAAAAAATCGTAACCAAAGATACTTAAATTATTTGCCTTAATTTAATCCGTGGCATTGTTTGAATTTCTTGCCTGAACCGCAAGGGCAGGGGTCGTTTCTTCCTATTTTTTTATTATCTATTTCCTCGAGAGAATTTGTTTCAGTAGTTTTATCATTATTTTTAACCTTTAGGTTGTTGAGAACTAAAACTAATTGCTTTTGAATTTCATAAATTAAGTTATTAAAAGCAGAAAATGAAGCCTTTCTAAACTCATTCACAGGATCCTTACCACCATAGCCGCTTAAACTTACAGACATTCTAATATTATTTAATTCTTGTAAATGATTATGCCAATTTTTGTCCAAAATACTAAGTGCTATTTGTTTTAAAATCAGTAAATAAATCTGTTTGTGCTCTTCAAAATTACTATTTCTAAACTCATTAAATTTATCTAAATAATATTCTTTTTCTTTAATCTGATCTTTTTCACTAAAGCTTATTAAGTTTGTAAAGTTAATTATTTCTTTCTCGTCTTCTTCATATAAATTATTAAAAAATTCTTCTTCAGTGTCTTTAGTGAATTGTAAGATATCATCCTCAATAATCTCATTGCGTTTTGAGTAAATAATATTTCTTTGCTTATCTATTATATTATCAAATTCTAATAACTGTTTACGTATATCAAAATTATGTCCTTCAACTCTTTTTTGAGCTCTTTCAATCGAAGATGTTAGCCATTTATGTTCAATTACCTCACCCTGTTTAAGGCCTAATGTTGAAAGCATAGACTGAAGTTTTTCAGACCCAAAAATTCTCATTAAATCATCTTCTAAAGAGACAAAAAAAATACTTTCACCTGGATCTCCCTGTCTTCCTGCCCTGCCTCTTAATTGATTATCTATTCTTCTACTTTCATGACGTTCGGTACCAATAATAGATAAACCGCCAAGCTCGATTACTTTGGAGTAGTCCTCTTCTTTAAAGTTTTTATCTATTTCAGGATTACCACCTAAACGAATATCTGTACCTCTCCCTGCCATATTTGTTGCAACTGTTATTTGAAATGGTTTACCAGCTGATGCAATAATATCAGCTTCATTTTCATGGTTTTTAGCATTTAAAACATTATGAGGTAAATTATTTTTAGTTAATAGGTTTGAAATAAAGTTAGATTTTTCTATTGAAGTGGTTCCTACTAACATAGGTTGACCTAATAAATGTTTAGCTTTGACTAAGTTGACAACTGCCTCGTATTTTTCATCAGCAGTTTTATAAATTTGATCATTTTTATCAATTCTGATCATTTTTTTATTTGTTGGTATTTCAATTACATTTAATCCATATATTTCTAAAAATTCTTCTGCTTCTGTAATTGCTGTACCGGTCATTCCTGCAATTTTAGAATATTTTTTAAAATAATTTTGAAAAGTTATACTGGCTAAAGTTATACTTTCTGCTTGTATTTTTACATTTTCTTTAGCTTCTAAAGATTGATGAAGACCTTCCCCAAATCGCCGTCCCTCTGCAAGTCGACCAGAAAACTCATCTATCACAATTATTTGATTATCTTTTACTATGTAGTCCTTATCCCTTTCATATAAAAATCTTGCTTTTAGTGATTGGTTAATAATCTGATACGCTTCTAAATTTTCACTATCAAATAAACTATTTCCTTTTAGATAGTTTATTTTTTTTAAATTAAATTCAATCTTCTTTATTCCTGTATCTTTTAGTAAGACATTTTTTCTTTCCTCATTGATTTCCACATCGTCATTTATTAAATCTTCTGTAATTTCATAGCATAGCTTAAAAAGTTGTATGGGAGTTTTTATAGGACCTGAAATACCTAATGGAGATCTGGATTCATCAATTAAGACTGAATCTGCCTCATCAATAATTGCAATGTCATGCTTTAACTGCATTTTGGGCGATTGAACTGATCGTAAGTTATCTCTGAGATAGTCAAAACAAAACTCATTATTATTGCCATAAACTACATCGCAGGAATACGCTTTAACTTTCTCTTCAAGGTTTTGGTCGTTTTGAATATACGAATTAGTAATGTTTAAATAATCATAAACTGGCGCCATCCAACTTGAGTCTCTTTTAGCAAGGTAGTCGTTTACTGTGATTAAGTGCACTTTTTTACCCTGAAGGGCATTTAGTGTTACAGGAATTGTGGCAACTAACGTTTTGCCCTCACCAGTTTTCATTTCAGCCACAAAACCGTGATATAGGGCCAATCCGCCAACTATTTGAGAGTCATAATGGGTCATCCCAATTGAGCGTTTAGATGCCTCTCTAACAATGGCAGTGATTAGACAAATATTATCTTCAGATATTTCATTTTTATTTAATTCAATATCCTTTTTAATTCCTTCAATTTTATTTAAAAGTTCATCCCTGCTAAGTAAAGAGACCTCATCTTTTAATTGATTAGTTTTATTTAGATATTTGTTTGAAATTTCGTCAATTAGTTTTAAGTTTTTCTTAGATGCAAAATATTTATTTATTTTTTCAAACATTTTTTAACGTTTACACTATATTTTTATTATTTCCATGCCGTTAATGTAGCAATTTCTAAATCTAAAGGAATATATTTATGCTTTTCAGTAAGTTTATTAAAAACCTTTTGAGCGTATATCAAAAAATCTTTTTTGAATGGTATTTTAAAGTCATAAAAATTAGCAGTACCAAAAGATTTAAAATCAGATCTCAATTTTGAAAATGAGGTGTAATTAACTTCTATTCTATCAATAGTTACAACTATTTCTTTAAACTTATTTTGGTTAAACTTTTCAACAATTGATGGAACATCAATGAAGGGACCAAATCTTTGAAAAGATCCCCCAAATACTTTTTCATCTATGTCGTAAAATATATTCCTAATTATCCTCATTGATTCATTTGTTAATAAATTTATGCACAAGAAGCTATTTTCATTTAAAATATTATAAATATTTTCATAGACATGATCAGGGTTATTAATTAGTTCAATTTGAATGGAAAAATTTGAAATAAGAGCATCATATTTATTACTTAGTTTGTTCAAATCTCCAATCCCGGCAGTCTCTAATTTTTTAATCTTTTTTGATTGAAAATGACAATTTTTATCTAATGAAAGTGCAATTTTAATTTCATTTAACAATGTATTAAACTTTTCCCCTATTATCTGTTCGCCATTTTTGAAGATAAAGTTTTCATGACTAAAGTAATGAAATTTTCTACTTTCATTTAATTTTAAATTAAATTTATTCATAATGTGTTAGTATATTAGTTATCATGATATCAAGATTTAACTTAGATCAAAAAAGACTTAGTTTTTATGAAAATTTAGACGAATTTAATAAGGAGTTTGAAAATACTCACCAATTAAATAATACTGAAGAGCAAACAGTTAACATAACAGCACCATCTGTTCTAATAAATAAGGAGAATACACTTAAAATATCTTTAACTAAAAACAATCAAGTATTTGACTACTTGTTATTTACCAATCATAGCATTTCAATTTTGCCTGATGAGAGCTTGAAAATTCATAAGGCAATTAAAGACCCTTCTAAGTATGAAATCTTTAAACTTAAAAGTGAATGAAAGTATCACTGATTCAGTTAACTGTTGGTCCAAATGTAGATTTAAACTTTAAAAAACTACAAGATTTATTAAATCAGTCTATTAAATTTAATCCAGATTTAATACTATTGCCAGAATGTTGTCTTTTTTTATCGAATAAACAAAAACATTATTTTTCAACTAATGATAGCTATGTAACCTATATTAAAAATTATGCTAAATTGAATAATATTTTTATTCTAATCGGATCACTTCCAATTAAGGAGAATGCCCAACCGTATAATCAATCTATTCTTATAGATAATAAGGGCTCTATAGTTTCAAGGTATAATAAAATTCATATGTTTGATGTGCTTTTAAAAAACGGAGAAGCTTATCGAGAGAGTGATAGTTATACAGCGGGAAATGATTTGATTATTTCTGATATTCAAGGTTGTAAGGTAGGTCACACTATTTGTTATGATTTAAGATTTCCAAAGCTATATAGAGCGTTAGCAAAAAAAGGTTCTAAAATAATTGTTGTACCCTCAGCCTTTACACAAACAACAGGTAAAGCTCATTGGCATACATTAGTTAGAGCAAGAGCAATCGAAAATGGTGTATTTATATTGGCCCCAAACCAATGGGGAACAAATGAAGAAAATAGGTCAACTTATGGGCATAGTTTGGTTGTTAATCCTTGGGGGGAAATAATCGCTGAGGCAGATGATAAGGAAATGGTTCTTAATTGTGAAATAAATCTAAATGAAGTAGAAACTAGTCAGCAGTCCATACCTGTTTTAAGTCATGATAAAAACTTTGAATAATTAATATTGAAATTATAATTTTTGTTATTAAATAAACTTAGATGATTAAATTTGATCTAAAATGTGAAAACGAGCATATTTTTGAGGCTAGTTTTGATGATTCTAAATCTTTTGAATCTCAAAAAAAAAGAAAATTTATTAATTGCCCCTATTGCAACTCATATAAAGTCAATAAATCTGTCATGGCGCCTAATGTTTCTAGTAAATCGAATAGCACAAAAAAAATTAAAAGAGAGCAAGATAAAATTTTTGCTAGCTATAACAAGCAGCTAGATAAATTGAAATCAGAAGTGGAAAAAAACTTTACTTATGTTGGTAAAAAATTCCCAGAAGAAGCGCGAAAGATTCATTATGGCGAAAAAAGTGATAAGCCTATATACGGTGAGGCCACTGAAAAAGAGAGTCAAGATTTAATCAAAGAGGGTATTTCGCTAGTCAAATTACCCTTTGATGTCAAAGATAAGAAAAAAAATTAGTTTTTTATAGCGCCTATATAATTAACTAAACTAAACTTACTTATACTGAACGTTTTAATAATGGGGTTGTATATTAGCCCTGAAATATCGATAATTTTTAAAGAGTTTTTTAAACATAATTTTTGAATTTCATTAGGAGAAATAAACAATTTACTATCATGGGTGTTCTTGGGTAGTAGTTTAAAAATATTTTCTGCAATATTAATTGATAAAAATTTTGATATTTTATTATTATTCAGTGTAGAAAAAAATATATATCCATTTTTATTTAGAGATTTTTTAATAAGTTTAAAAAGATTGATTTTAACTCTTTGATCCAAGTGCTCGATTACTTCAAATAAAAATATAACATCATATCTCTTTTTATTTTTGATTAAGAATGATTCTAAATTATTTTTTATTAACTTTAATCTAGAGCTTTGTTCCTTGAAAAAAAAATCTAAGGTGTCAACACCAGTGCAAAGTTTTGCTATATCCTTATAGTTTGATAGAAATGAACCAGTCCCACAACCCAAATCTAAGATGGTTTTGTTATTTAAATACTCATTTAAATCTAAATTTTCATTTTTTTTTATCATTTGCGAAATATATTGATGTCTAGCTGGCATCATTTGCTCTAAAGGGTCGTAATATTTATAACTATATTCAGTCATCATCTTTACATAATTATACTTATATGTATATTATCGCAACTTATGAAAGTTAAGGTTTTAAAATTTGGCGGTACTTCTGTAGGAAGTATTGAGGCAATTAAAAGATCAGCTTCAATTATTTCAACATGGTCAAAAAAAAATAAAGTAATAGCGGTCCTTTCGGCTATGTCTGGAGAGACTGATAGATTGATAAATTTAACAAAGCAGCTATCAAAAAACCCCAATCCATCTGATTATGATAATGCCATATCAACTGGTGAAAATGTATCCTGTGCTTTGATGTCAATTTACTTAAATGGAATTAAGATTAAATCAAAATCACTTCAAAGTTGGCAAATACCCATAATAACTTCTAATGAACATATGAAGTCGAGAATACTTAAAATTGATAGTGAATACTTATTAGGTGAATTAAAAGAATTGGATGTATTGTTAGTACCTGGTTTTCAAGGGATAAATACTAAAAATCAACTTACAACATTAGGAAGAGGTGGTTCAGATACGAGCGCAGTTGCCGTTGCAGCTGCAATTAATGCAGAATGTATTATATATACTGATGTTGATGGTGTTTACACAACCGATCCAAATTTAGTTCCATCTGCAAGAAAAATTGATCAAATCTCTTATGAAGAAATGCTTGAATTAGCTTCGCAAGGCGCTAAAGTTCTTCAAACTCGGTCAGTAGAACTAGCAATGAGAAAAAAAACGAAATTAAGTGTAAGATCCTCTATGGAGCCAAAAAAAACTGGTACTATTGTTACAGAAGAAAATAGTGCATTAGAAAATAATACAGTTAGCGGTATTGCCTATTCAAAGGACGAAGCCAAAATTACTCTTTCAAGAGTATTAGATAAGCCAGGTGTTTCATCAAAAATTTTCGGACCACTAGCTAAAGGGAATATCAATGTAGATATGATACTGCAGAATGTCTCTCAAGATGGAAAGTATGCAAACTTGTCTTTTACACTTCCAAGAGGAGATTTAGATAAAGCTCTAAAAATTTTAAAAAAAGAAAAACCAACTATTGGCTACAAAAGAATTCAATCTTCTAATACTATTTCTAAAGTCTCTGTCGTTGGGGTTGGAATGCGCTCACACGCGGGCGTTGCACAAACACTTTTTGATACCCTTGGAAAGAATAAAATAAATATTCAAGTTATTACTACTTCTGAAATTAAGATTAGCATTCTAATTGATGAACAGTTTACGGATCTCGCTGTCCAAAAACTGCATGAAGCATACAAACTTCATAAAAAATAACTATTGAGTGAAATAATTTCTATAAAAGAAGCCAGATTAAAAAAAGGCCTCTCCCTTGAAGAATTAGCAAGGGCATTAAAGCTGGATAAAGAAATAATTAGATTACTTGAGGAAGATTTACAACTACCCGAGAAATTTAAAGCTTATAGAACAACCTATAAAAAAACGATTTATAGATATTTAGGCTATAAAATCAATTATGAGACAAAGATAAATCAAATACCAAATGACTATTCAAAAATATTTATAACTTATTTTTTGATAATATTGGTGCTTATCATAGTTATTTTCTTTTCATACAATATTTATCAAAAATTTAATCAAAAAAAGATTATAAAAATAGTTGAAACTGACACAATCCAAAATTCAGTTCAAAATCTTATCAATGAGTATAATTTAAAATTTATTTCTCATGATGAATTTAAATCTTTATTAAAGGCTATAGATCGAGAAAATTACTCTCAAACATTTGAAATATATCCCAAAAACGGCAATCACATTTTTTATAAAATTGAAAACTTAGATAAAAAAAACATAGAGTTTGGGGAGCTATATGGTTCTAAATTTTTATCCTTAAGTTTAGATAATAATTACCTATTAGATCTATCTGATATAAATAATATTGATAAAATAGTTTATAAAGGTGTAAGATTTAGAATCAGTACCGATGATCATTTTGCTCTCAAGGATTTTAAAATTTTAGAAATGGAACTATTACTTTGAAATATTCACATCAAATCAAACGTAAGAAAACTAAACAAATAAGGGTTGGAAGCGTTGCCATAGGTGGTGACGCACCAGTAACTGTTCAAACAATGACTAATACTCTTACTTATGATGTCGATAAAACTTTAGAACAAATTAATCAAATCGAAAAAGAGGGGTGTGACTTAGTTAGAGTTTCAATTCCAGATGAAAAATCATCAAAAGCTCTAAAAGATATAATTCCAAAAATAAACATTCCATTAATTGCAGATATCCATTTTCACTATAAAAGAGCCTTAGAGGCTGCAGATAATGGGGCTCATTGTCTTCGTATTAATCCTGGAAATATCGGGTCTCAGGAAAAGGTTAAAGAGGTCGTAGAAGCAGCAAAACAAAATAACATTCCCATCAGAGTAGGGGTGAATGCAGGTAGTTTAGAGAAACAAATATTAGAAAAATACAAAAGTCCTACTGCAGAAGCGCTCTTTGAAAGCGCAAAATATAATATCCAATTACTAGAAGACCTTAATTTCGATAACTTTAAGATAAGTGTTAAAGCATCTAATGTATTTACTGCTGTAGAGTCATATAAAATGTTATCAGATTATTGTGATTATCCACTTCATTTGGGAATTACTGAGGCTGGGAGTTATTTTAGCGGATCTATAAAATCCTCCATTGGTTTAGGAATGCTATTGTATCAGGGAATAGGAGATACAATACGAGTTTCTTTATCAGACCACCCAACTCAAGAGGTTAAAGTTGGTTTTGAGATGCTAAAATCTCTAAACTTGAGAGAATATGGGGTAACAATTATCTCATGCCCTTCTTGCGCTCGTCAGCAGTTTGATGTGATTGAAACTGTAAAAAATGTTGAAAAAAAATTAGCTCATATAAAAAAACCAATAACTGTTTCTATTATTGGTTGCGTGGTCAATGGCCCAGGAGAGGCTACAATGACAAATATAGGAATTACAGGTGGTGGAAATAATACCCATATGATATATGTTGATGGAAATAAAAGTCACCGCATACAAGATAAAGATCTTGTTGAGTATTTAGTGCAAACTATAGAAGAAAAAGTAGATCAGATACATAAATAACTTTATGGATAATAGCAAAGTAAATTTAGTTAAGGGTACCCATGATCTTTTTGGGTCTGATATTCAGAAATTTAAATTCATAACCGATTCTTTTTATGAAGTATGTAGTAGATTTAACTTTCAACCTATTCAAACCCCCATCATAGAACATCAGGATTTATTCATTAGAGCTGTAGGTGAGCATACAGACATTGTTTCAAAAGAAATGTATGCCTTTACGGATAAAAACGACAAGACAATATGTTTAAGACCCGAGGCAACGAGCGGAATTGCTAGACATGTAGCAGAAAATTACCAGACAGGATTAGTTAAAATGTGCACCCATGGTCCTATGTTTAGAAGGGAAAGGCCTCAAAAAGGACGTTATCGCCAATTCCATCAAATAAATATTGAAGCGATTGGTGAAAAAAACGCCTATATAGATTTTGAAATTATTTTAGTTGCCAAACTATTACTGGATTTACTGAGAGTAAATTCTTCAGACTATAGATTGATTGTTAATTCACTAGGATCAACCGAAGATCAAACAAACTACTCAAAAATATTAAAAAATTACTTTGAGTCATCTAAGTCTAAATTATCTGAGACTTCATTAGAAAGATTAGAAAAAAACCCTCTTAGAATACTGGATAGTAAGAATGAGGAAGATCAAAAATTAATTACCAATGCTCCATCAATGAAAGAGGTATTATCTGAAAAAAGTAAGCATTATTTTGAACAGATTAAAGAACTTTTAACTGAAAATGGAATAGATTTTATTGAAGATAATAAACTAGTAAGGGGACTTGACTACTATACCCATACAGCTTTTGAGTTTCAAACCACTCAAGATAAAAGACAAAATGCAATATTAGCTGGTGGAAGATACGATAGGCTTATCAACATGATATCTTCAAAAGATTTACCAGGTATAGGTTGGGCAGCAGGAGTTGAAAGATTGATGGATCTTATATCTTTGCCTAATAAAACTTTACATAGCCAATTAAAAATTTTAATTGCTGTTCAAGATGAGTCATTTCTTAAAAATAAATTGATTATGAATCAATTTTATAATTCTTCATACACTCATGAAGTTAAAGTTAGCAATAATATTAAAAAACTTTTTACTTATGCGGATAAGAATAATTTCAATTATATTGTATTGATAGGTGAGGAAGAGCATCTAAATCAAAAAATTACGATTAAAAATTTAATGAATAAAGAGCAAAAATCTATTAATCAATCTGAATTTAACTTGGCCAATGAAATTAGATAAACAAATATCAGATTTAAGAGTTAAATTTACTAATTTAAATGAGAAATTAATTCATTCTGAAAAATTAGATAATAAGCAAATCATTCAAATTAATAAAGATTTATCTAAATTAGAGCCAATTATCTCTCTTTCTGATGAAATAGATAATCTCTCTAAAGAAATTAAAGAATACAAATTTATTTTAGAAAATGAAAATGATGAAGATCTTAGAGATTTAGCAAAGCAAGAATTACCTATATTTGAAAAAAATTTAGAATTAAAAAATAAAGAACTTTTAATTGCACTTTTACCCAAAGATGAGGCTGATGAAAAAAATGTTATTTTAGAAATTAGAGCTGGAACAGGTGGTGATGAGGCTGCTTTATTTGCGGGAGATTTGTATCGAATGTATGAGAGATACTCGGCTCTAAAAAATTGGAGATTTCAACCCATGGAAAAGAATGAAACAGGATTAAAGGGCATTAAAGAAGCAATTATTGAAATTAAAGGCGATGGTGTTTTTAAATATTTAAAGAATGAATCTGGTGTGCATAGAGTTCAGCGAATTCCAGAGACTGAGTCTGGCGGTAGAATACATACCTCGGCCGCAACTGTTGCGGTGCTACCTGAAGCTGAGGAATTAGATGTTGAAATAAAGGAAAATGATTTAAGGATTGATGTATATAGATCGGGCGGCGCAGGTGGTCAATCAGTCAATACTACTGATAGTGCAGTAAGAATTACTCATATACCAACAGGAATTGTGGTAACCCAACAAGATGAACGGTCTCAACATAAAAATAAGGCCAAAGCGCTTAAAATTCTTAGATCCAGAATTTATGAAGCTGAGAGATTAAAAAGAGAACAAGAATTATCCTCAAATAGAAAAAGCCAAGTCGGCACGGGTGATAGATCTGAGAGAATAAGAACTTATAATTTTCCTCAGGGGAGGGTATCCGATCATCGAATTAACCTTACCCTTTACAAGCTTGATCAATTTTTAACTGGTGAGGCCCTGGAAGAAATGATTTCAGCATTATCTGCTAGTGAGCAAGCTGAAAAGCTTAATCAGCTGAATGTTCAATAATAAATTTGAAAATAAAACAGAACTCTTAAACCAAGTATTAGTTATACTTCAAAAAGAATTAATCGATGATCCGGTCAGTGAATCACAAATTATCATTGCATACTCTGCAAAAAAAAATACTTTCCATGAAGTTGATTTAAAAAACATTAATCTAAAAATTATTGAAAATATTATTTCAGAGCGTATTAAAGGCAAACCACTTTCAAAAATTATTAACCAAAAAGGTTTTTGGAAGGATATTTTTTATACAAATGAAAATACTCTAGATCCAAGAGCGGATACTGAGGTAATTGTTGAAAATATTTTGTATGACTATGATAAAAAAAAATCCTCCAAATTTAAATTTTTAGATCTTTGTTCAGGTACGGGGTGTATTGGCATCTCACTTTTAAATGAGTTTCATAGCGCATCATGTGATTTTATTGATATATCTAAAGATGCGATTGAAGTATGTAAAAAAAATATTGATAAATTCCAATTAAATTCAAGAGCAAAATGCTATGAATCTGATTTATTTATTGATTATGAAAATTCTAAACTTCAAGAAATTGACTTTATTGTTTGTAACCCTCCTTATATACCCATAGACCACTATGAGAAATTAAATCCAGAAACGCTTCATGATCCAAAAATTTCTTTAATTGGTGGTGTAAGAGGTACAGAATTATATGAAAAAATTATAAATCACCTTGTTCACTTTCAGTTTAAAGGTAATATTTATTTTGAAATTGACCCAATTATTTCAGAGAAATTAATTCAATTTTTATTAGAAAAAGAGGTTAAAATAGTCTATAAAAAGGAAGATTATCTTAAATTAGATAGATTATTAAAGATAACACTCTCAAGTTAATTTTGATGGGCCTTTATTTACTGATAATCAATTAAGTTTTATGAAAAATTATACAAAAAGAAAACAATTTGGCGTTTCTCGTAAGATAAACTCTGGACCACGTGGTGGAGTAGCGGATTCACCTTACTTGCAAACAAATGGCAATACTAACGGTTTTAAAAGAGGCGGTAAAAACCCACAAGTCCAATACAACGATTATCTCAATAAAGCTAAAGATGCCAAAGGACAAGGTGATGAAGTTCTTGAACAGTTTTATTTACAGCACGCAGAGCATTATTTCAGGCAGTTAGACTCTTTTAACAGAGGCGCTGTATCAAGAAAAATTATTAATAAAGATAGAGACGCAACAGAAGATAACTCAGCTGATGATCGTCAGGAAAATGAAACGCAAGCTCCAAGTACTGATTTTGATGATCTTGCTAGTCAATTAGCTTAATTTTCATTAAAAGCATATTTTTTACTTAGCTCATCAAGTTCTTGGTTCATAGCTAGCATTAAATTATTGAATTGATTTAATTCTTTTTCGTTTAACTTTCTTCCAGAGGGTAGTTTTAATTTAGCTGGATTCATTTGTTCGCCGTTTTGTATAATTTCATAGTGAAGATGAGGCCCTGTAGATCTACCCGTAGTACCTACATAACCAATGATATCCCCTTGTTTTACACGAGCACCATCATAAATTCCCTTTTTAAATCCCTTCATATGAGCATAGGCAGTTTTAAATGTCCCATCGTGTCGTATCCTTACATAATTTCCATATGCTCCATTTTTTCCTGCAAATTCTACCACACCATTTCCTGCAGCAAAAATAGGCGTTCCAGAAGGAGCAGCAAAATCGACACCTTTATGAAGTTTGTTATAGCCAAGTATCGGATGCTTTCTGTATCCAAAACCTGAACTAAGTCTTGCCCCATTGATGGGAGTTTTCATAAGGCTTTTGGTCATGCCTTTTCCTTTTTCATCAAAATATTCACTAAACTCAGGTGTGGTGAAAAGATAATATTTTAAAGGAGTTCCTCTAGAGGTAAGTTGTAAGTATTCCGGATCTTCAATCTCTACAGTTTTTCCTTCTTCGTTAATTTTTTTTGTAAAAAGTAACTCAAAGGAGTCATTTTCGTAAATATCTCTTTGAAAATCTACATCAAAACTATAAATCCTAATCACCTCAGTAATGGCAAGTTCTGAAAGACCTGCATCCTTCATAGCTTCATACAAACTAGTTTTTATAGTGCCTTTTACATAGACTTTTTCAGACTCTAATGGAATTTCATTTACTTCATATTCAAAGTTTTGTTCATCATTTAAGGAGACTATTAGCTCTTCAGTATTTGAAAATCGATAGATAAGCTTAAACTTTTCAAGTAAATTTTCATCATAGTGAGAAAATATTTTAACAACATCTCCTAGATATATTTTAGAAAAGTTATAGGTATCTTTTCCATTAATAATAATTTTATCAATATCACTATTTTTTATTCCAGCTTTTTTTAATACTTTAGCAAAATTATCCCCTTTGCTTACTTGAATATCAGTAAATATTTCATCATCCAATTCAGCTATCAATTCTTCTTTAGATTTGAAAGTTATAGGTAAATCTTTTTTTGTATCAGCATAAGTAACTTTGTTTTCCTCAATTGAATCATCTTTAAATATTCCAAAAAGGCTTCCAACAGAAATATCCTCAAAATATTTTTCTGATTTTTCAGGATTAAATAAAGGATCGTTAAGTTTTTCAATCTCGATTACTTGATAATATTTATCAAAAGACTCTTTATCAAAATAGTTAATATTTTTTTCGCTCAAGATGATAGCATCATCGAGTGAAACTTTCATAAACTCTATATAGCTTAAAAAAAAGAAGTAGAAACTTATAAAAATACTAAGTAAATATAGACTAAACTTAATACTAAATATGTTTGTTCTCGTCATTAATTTGTTTATAAAGATTTAAATAATTCCAAAAATATATATGAAAAAGACATTACTCAATATAATTAAAGAGACCACCAATATTTTTTGGGTTTTATTTAAAGTTATTCTCCCAGTTGTTATCATCATAAGAATATTGGAATTAATGGGAGCAATACCCATTTTAGCAAAAATTTTAGAACCTCTTACAAGTTTTATTGGCATTGATGGTTCGTTGGGCCTGGTTTGGATGGCGGCAATATTGGTTAATATTTACGCGGGGATGGCAGCATTCGCTAGCTTGCAAGCAATCTTTGATTACTCAGTAGCTGAAACTACCATTTTGGGTCTTATGATACTTATTGCCC
Source organism: Alphaproteobacteria bacterium (assembly GCA_038124765.1). GTDB lineage: Bacteria > Pseudomonadota > Alphaproteobacteria > HIMB59 > HIMB59 > HIMB59. Next base: position 14,909 of record JAYPCO010000016.1, read on the forward strand.
ATAGCTTACCAATTGAGGTTCTAATAGCAAAAAAATCGAGAGTGTCTGGTATTTTTAATTTATTGTTTAGATTTATTAATGCGCTTTTAGCGGGAAAAATACTTAACTATATTTTTCAAAAATATGATTTATTCGCTTACAAGAATACATCTGTATTAGAGATACCAAACCACATAATTACCAACTTTGAATGGGCTTTATCTCAATGTAAAAACTTTTTAATAATTTTCTTTATTATTTTTTTAATAATTTCTACCATCAACATTTTAAAAGCTGTTGGAATTTGGCAATTTATTATCAATATTCTTAAAATTCCACTTAGCTTTTTAGGAATGTCTGAAAAAGTTGCCAATATTATTTTAATTGGCTTAACATTAGGTATTTCTTTTGGAGGTGGGTTTTTAATTGAAGAGTCTAAAAAAAATGATATTTCGAAAAAAGATATACTCTTATCCTTATCTTTTTTAAGCCTATGCCATAGTATAATTGAAGACACAATTTTAATACTCTTATTAGGCAGCCACATTAGCGGCATTCTTTTTTTTAGAATATTCTATACAATCGTAATTATAGCGATTATGAAAATTATTTTAGAAACTAAAATGGGTGATTATTTTCTTCAAAAGTTAACCAATGAATAACTATGTTCAATTCCCTAGATACGCAATATTCCTAATTCCTGATGAACAATTCAAATCTCAAGTAGAAAAGTTTTATAGAGAATCCAAAGTATCTTTTGAAGACAGCTTAATAAATGTTTATGGTGTGCATCTGACTATTAAAGCACCATTTTATTTGTCTCATCTTTATAGCGAAAAAGACTTAATAGGAGAGTTTGAAAAGCTTAAATTAAAAAACATATTTGATTTAAGTTTAATTCATAATATTTCTTCAATATCCAAATTTAGAAATAATTTTGTAGCTAACATATCATTCACTGAGGATCTCCTCTTTAACTTTAATGATACTATGAGATTTTTTGATTTATATAGAAAGACTTTAAATTCTAATGAGGTTCTAAAAGATATTAGCCGTTTTGGTGATTTAAATGAGAAGCAAATGAACTATTATCAAATTTGGGGATACCCGTTTATGTTCGATGAGGGGAAACCTCATATTTCAATTATAGACATTAACTTAGGTTTCGAGCCAAAACATAATGATTTCAATCAAGTTAGATTTGAAAGAGTTAGCTTAGTTAAACAAGATGGTTATTTAGAGAGATTTAAAACTTTGATTTAGACACAGGGCTATAAATATATAGCCCTGTGAAGTAATTATATATTAAAGATAATCGTATCCGCCTTTATCCCAGACATACCATACGTATCCAGGTAAAGTTACGTCACCTTTATCATCGAAGCTTAGACTTCCAAGAACAGTATTAAAGCTCCCTGATCCTAAAGCGTCTAAAACTGCATCAGAGTCATTGCTTCCAGCTGCTCCTGCTGCTTGAGCCCAAGTTTGAATTGCAGCATAGGTATATAGTACATAACCCTCTGGAGTAATTCCTGCATCCTTGAACTTTTTAACTAACGCTGCGTTAGCTGGGTCTTTAGCTGGGTCTGGACTGAAAGTCATCAATGTTCCCTGTCCAGCATCACCAGTGATTGCCCAGTATTCTAATGTTACCAATGCATCACCTGAGATAAGCTGAGTATCCATACCCTGATCTCTCATTTGTCTTACCATTAGACCAGCTTCAGTATGGTATCCACCAACATAAAGTGCATCAATGCCGTTTTGCTTGAGTTTAGAAACTAAAGCTGAGTAATCTTTTTCACCAGCTGTGTATGCTTCGTATAGAGCAGTTTTTCCACCAAGAGCTTCAAATGCTGCCATTGTTGCATCGGCTAAACCTTTACCATAAGCAGTTTTATCGTGAACGATTGCTACTTTTTTTCCACTATAATTATCATAGAGGTATTGACCAGCTACTTGACCTTGTTGATCATCTCTACCACAAACTCTGTGAGTATAAGGGCCAGGTCTTTCATCAGTTAAAGCAGGGTTAGTTGAAGCAGGGGAGATTTGAATAATTCCCTCCTCGTTATAAACAGAAGATGCTGGAATTGAAGATCCAGAGCAGAAGTGACCAGCTACAAAGCTAACACCTTGACCAGCTAAATCATTAGCAACTGCTACTGCCTGTTTAGGATCACAAGCATCGTCTCCAACAATTAATTCTAACATAGCACCATTAACACCACCGTTAGCATTAATGTCTGCTACTGCCATTTCAGCACCAGCTTTCATTTGTTCACCAAATGAAGCGTATTGACCACTCATTGGTCCGACTGTTGCAACTTTTACAGCATGACTGCCCGCGAAAGCAGAGGAAATAGACATAGCTGTAAACGCAACTAATAATGTTATAAGTTTTTTCATATTTTTCCTCCTATATAGGAGGAGACAGGATAATTAATTAACCTTATCTGTACAAGTAAAATTGCTTATTTCTTCTCAGTAAAAGAAAAAAGACTGGATTTATTATATTTCCAAGGATATTGGGTAACCATATAGTTAACCCTTGTTATTTTAAATGCGATGATTGCGATGATAATTAAAGTAATAAAATCTACTAAAAATTGAATAAATGAAAATAGGTTTTGTTCAAATAATGCAAAAAGTAAAAATCTATCAAAACAAGTTAAGAGTAGGGTGTAAAAAAACATTAATGTCATTGATTGCCAAGTAGACGCCATAGCTTTCCCTAGTTGGAAGCTACACCAGCCAAACAAAATTAAAGTCATTAAGATGTACTGAATAAAATTAAATTCCATTACGCGCCTTCCAAATATGCTTTTTTAATTTCTGGATTATCAAGTAACTCACTCGACTTACCACTTAGTGTAACTTTGCCATTTACCAGCACATAGCCTCTATCTGATAATTTAAGCGCACCAAATGCATTTTGTTCAACGAGTAAAATGGTTGTTTTATTTTCTTTATTAATTTTAACAATTGTCTCAAAAATTTGTTTAACAATTATTGGTGCTAAACCTAAGGATGGTTCATCTAACAACAATAGTTTAGGTTTTGAAACAAGCGCTCTTGCAATTGATAACATTTGTTGCTCGCCCCCAGATAAAGTGCCGCCTCTTTGATTAATCCTCTCCTTTAATCTTGGAAAAATTTCAAATACAAATTCTAAATCAATTTCTTTTTCACTTTTAAGAGGATCGCCTATCAAAAGATTTTCATAAACGGTTAGTTTTGGAAAAATTCTTCTCCCTTCAGGAGACTGAGATACTCCCATTCTTATAATTTCATGAGTAGGAAGGCTTGTGATATCTCTTTTTTGAAATTCAATCGCACCTTGAGAGGCTCTTACAATTCCACAAAGTGTCATTAGTAAGGTTGATTTACCAGCGCCATTCGAACCAATAATGGAAACTATCTCACCTTCATTTACATTAATCGAAATTCCATCTAAGGCCTGGATATTTCCATAATAGCTACTTATGTTATTTGCAATTAACATTACTCTTCACCTAAATACGCTTTAATTACCTCAGGGTTTGATTTGACAGAATTGGGATCGCCCTCTGCAATTTTTTTTCCATAATCTAATACAACAACTTTATCAGATATCCCCATCACAACGCTCATATCATGTTCAATTAGCAATATTGAAATCTTATGTTCTTTTTTTATAAACTTTAGAAGTTCATTTAACTCTAAAGACTCATTTGCATTAAGTCCTGCTGCTGGTTCATCAAGACATAGTAATTTTGGTTCAGTACACATTGAACGGCAAATTTCAACTTTTCGCTGCTGTCCATAGGGCAGGTTTCCTGCTTCTATATCTGCTCTATCGATTAAGTTTATTTTATCTAGCCAATATTTAGCTAATTCTTTAGCTTGATTTTCAGCATTTTTAAAAGATCTAGCGTTAATTAAACCTTTAAGCGTGTACATGGATGCATCCATTAATTTGTTATGTTGGGCGACAATTAGGTTTTCTAATACTGTCATTTGAGGAAATAAACGAATATTTTGAAATGTTCTGGCAACTTTTGCCTTTTGAGGAATTGTAAAATCATTCATTCTTTCAAGATTAAATTCTTTATCAGATTTAAGTAAAATCTCCCCAACGGTAGGTTTGTAAAAACCAGTTATGCAATTAAAGACTGTTGTTTTACCTGCACCGTTTGGACCTATCAGTGAAGTGATGGTATTTTCTTCTACAGAAAAAGATACATCATCAATAGCTACTAGACCTCCAAATCTCATAGTTAAATGATTTATTTCTAAAATATTACTCATTTTTTTTCGTATGCATTAAAATAGACGGTTCTCTATTCGACAGTAATCCTCTTGGTTTCATAATCATAATTACAATCATCGCTAGACCAAAAGCGAGCATTCTAAATTGCTCTAGTTCTCTGAATAATTCAGTACTTCCAATTAATACAATTGATGCAACAACTACACCTATTTGACTTCCCATACCTCCCAAAACTACAATTGCTAAAATTATTGCAGACTCAATAAAAGTAAAACTTTCAGGGCTAACAAAACCTTGTCTTGTGGCAAAGAATGACCCTGCAAACCCACCAAACATTGCACCAATAGCAAAAGCAGTGAGTTTTGTATTGGTTGGATTAATGCCAATTGCTCTACAAGCAGTCTCGTCTTCTCTTAACGCTTCCCATGCCCTGCCAACGGGAAGGTTTCTAATTTTAATGGTGAAGAAATTAGTTATGAGTGCGAGTATTAAAATTAAATAGTATAAAAAAATAATTCTATGCATGGTCGAGTATTCCAGTCCGAACAACTCATGAAAAGTGGTTACATCACTTTTTCTATCAAAAGGAAAACCGAAGAAACTCGGTCTTGGAATACGGCTTATGCCATCGGGTCCATTTGTAAATTCATACCAATTTAAGAGAATTAATCTAATTATCTCTCCAAAACCAAGGGTAACAATCGCAAGATAATCTCCCCTTAGCCTTAAAACAGGAAATCCTAAAAGTATACCCGCAAAAGCAGATAATATTCCCGCTAATGGTAAGCAAATCCAAAAAGAAAGATCAAAACCTGTAGATAAAAGAGCATATGAGTACGCACCTACTGCAAAGAAAGCAACATATCCTAAATCAAGCAAACCTGCCAAGCCAACCACAATATTCAATCCCCAACCCAGCATTACGTAGGTTAAAACTAAGGTTGCTACGTCTACTACGTACCTATTTGCAAATGGCATAAAAGGTAAAGTGAATGCAACAACTCCTGCGGTAATTCCTAAGTATAAATTTAATTTTTTTAAAAAAAGTTTCTTATCTTTTTCAGATTTTTCTTTTTGTACTTTTTTAATTTTTGAGAACCAATATATATGAAATAAAAACCTAACCCCAACTACAAAAGCAATAACTATAAGTGCAATTAAAAAGTTATAATTAAATATCAATCCTGTTGAATCTGTAGTTGATATTTCAGTCCTCAATCCAACGATGGGAATTAATAAAACAGCAGCTATCAATCCTGTAAATATTAAATCTTTAATAATAAGTGAGATATTTTTTTTATCTTGCATTAAACTTTTTCAACCTCAGGTTTGCCTAAAATTCCATAAGGTCTAAAAATTAAAACAATCACTAAAATTCCAAAAACAGCAACGTCCTTGTACTCGATAGTAAAATAGGCTGACCAAAATGTTTCAATTAAGCCTATTAATAATCCACCAATAACCGCACCTGGAATTGAACCTATACCTCCCAAAACAGCAGCTGTAAAAGCCTTAATACCTGTAAGAAAGCCGATAAAAAAATCTATTACGCCATAATATAGAACAAACATCATCCCAGCTACTGATGCTAATGCAGCCCCAATGATGAATGTTGTGGAAATTGTTCTGTCGACATTTATTCCTAAGAGTCTAGCCATAGTTAAATCTTGCTCACACGCTCTTTGTGATCTTCCAAGCGGTGTTTTTGAAATTAAATACGAAAAAATTGACAAAAGTATAATTGTAATAATTATAATGAAAATCTGAAGATAGCTTAAGCTTACAACTAAGTCACCATTCTCAAAGAAAGTAAAACCACCCTGAATAACAGGCTGAATGGGTTTAATTTTAGCCCCTTGAGAAACTTGAACAAAGTTTTGTAAAAATATTGATGCACCTAAAGCGGTAATTAAAGCTGCTAGTCGAAAAGAACCTCTTAGAGGTCTGTAGGCAACTCTTTCTAGCGTCCAACCATAAACACTTGTTATAAGAATTGCAGCTATCAAAACAACCAGTAAAGCAAATGGAAGAAAAACCCCTGTACCAACACCTAATAAAACCATGGCAATTAACGAAACAAAGGAGCCAATCATAAAGACATCGCCATGGGCAAAGTTTATCATGCCTATAATTCCATAAACCATGGTGTACCCGATTGCGATTAGGCCATATATAGAACCTAAAGTGAGTGAATTAATAAGCTGTTGTAAAAAGTATTCCATTTATCCTGTGAAAATATATATCAATTAAATTAAATTATTAAGCTTCAAAAGCCATATTTTTCGAATATTTACAGATTAATTAAAGTTAAATAGTATGTTTTTCCACAATGGGAATTTATTCAAGAAGAAAAAAAAGCTCCTTACCAAAAATATTGTCAACAATATTTTTATTTTTAATTTTTCTTTTCGCAGGAGGTTATTATTTTTTATTTTTAAATAACAGTGAAAATGAATTAAGTAATACCACTGAATTAAGTCAGACTTTAAATAATGAAGATCAAAATAGTAATGTTAATTTAACTAAAGATGTCGAAGAATATGAAAAAATAATTCAAATTGATACAAGTGAATTCTTAAAAAAAAATGAAATTGATCTAAGCAAATATATAACAGAAGAAAAATTATTAGAAAAATTAGAAGATTTTATTGTTTCCAATCCTCAGTTTATTATTGATGTTCTCAGAAATTATCAAAAAGAACAAAATCTAAAAGAACAAGAAAAAAAAAATAGTGAAAGTTTAGAAAAAATAAGTTTCTTAAATTCTCAAGAACATCTATTGGTATATGGTAATCTAAGTTCGACTAGAGTTATCTATGAATTCATAGACTATAATTGCGGTTATTGTTTAAAATTCCATCAAGAGTTGATGAATGTTTTAGATAAAGATAAAAATATCAAGGTAGTTTTCATACAAATGCCAATATTAGGATCTCAATCCGATCAACTATCTAAAATGGCTATAGCAGCAAACTTACAAAATAAATTTAAAGTTGTTCATGATTATTTATATTCAAAAGAGAGAAAATCAAATATGGAGGATATTCTTGCTGATTTATTTCTCCTAAATGTTGACATTATAAAACTTCAGGAAGATACAGCTTCTGATGCTGTTTTAAATATATTGAATAAACATGACCAATTGGTAAAGGAATTTCAGTTTACCGGCACACCCGCAATTATTATAGGCAATACAATTATCCCAGGTTTTATAGAAGAGGCGAAAATTTTTGAAATATTAGAAAAAGAGTTTTCATAATTTATGAAAATTAATAATTTTTCTAAAATTACAATAAATATTTTTGGCTCTAGAGTAACTGGCCTAATTAGAGATATTCTATTTGCTAATTATCTAGGAGCAAATTTACTTGCAGACGCTTTTTTATTCGCTTTTCGATTACCTAACTTGTTTAGAAGAATATTTGCTGAAGGAGCTGTAAATAGTGTATTCATTCCCTTGTTTGTCAAACAAGAAAAAGAAAATTTACAACTTTCTAATCAGTTTCTATGGTGGATATTTATTATATTTTTTTTAATTACCAGTTTAATAACACTATTTATTCATATATTTAGCGATCAAGTAATCAATTTATTAGCACCAGGATTTTTTGAAAATTTAAATCAATTTAATTTTGCTAAAAAACTTCTATCTATTACTTTTCCTTTTTTAATCTTTGTGACTTTGTGTGCAATTCTCAGTTCAGTTTTAAATGCAAAAGGTTACTTTTTTTTACCCTCTATTTTATCAGTAATACTTAATTTGAGTATGGTTGCAGCCTTAATCTTATTTAAATCTGACTCACATCTAGCCCTAGCATGGTCAATGATAGTTGCAGGTGTAATTCAGTTGTTTCTGCTATTAATTAACATCAACATCATCAAAGGTTTTTCAAAGATTACGATCAATAGTTTTCTTCTTTTAAAAAAGAAGATAGTAGTTTTTTTTAAAAGATTTTTTTATTCAGTCCTTGGTTCAGGAATCATTCAATTAAATATTTTTATTTCAATGCTTTTTGCATCTTTAGTCGGAGAGGGTGCTATTAGTCAAATTTATTACGCAGATCGAATAATAGATTTACCCTTTGCACTAATTGCAGTAGCAATTTCGATTACATTGTTACCTTATTTAAGTAGAAATAAAGATGACTTAGTTAAAATATCAGACGCATTTAATCAAACTATTATTCTTTGCATGATTTTTGCAATACCAACTAGCGTAGCCATATTATTGATATCACAAGATATAATTTCAGTCCTTTTTGGTAGGGGTGAATTTGATTTTAATAATATTTTGATGTCTTCAAATATTTTAAAAGTTTATGCAATTTCATTACCGGGATATATGATTGCAAGAATTTGTAATCAAATCTTTTACTCTTATGAGCGGGTTGATTTACCTGTTAGGGCATCTATTCCAACTTTTATTTGTAATCTTACATTTTGTTTTATTTTTTATGAAAATTTAGGAGTAGTGGGTTTAGCTTTATCTGGTGTAATAAGTGTATGGTTAAATGTAGTAATTCAAATTTTTTATTTAAAAAAATATTTTTATGATTTTTATAAAAAAATAAAAATTTTCAATTTATTTAAGTTAAGCAAAATATCTTTGGCAATTTTACCTTTAATTATTGTGATATATTTAATTGATAGAAATTTTGAATTAAATAAGTACTTAAATTTATTTTTACAAATCTTTATGAGTGTTTTTGTTTATTTTATATCCTTAAAACTCTTAAAATTAGAAGAGCTTCAATTAATCTATAAAAATAAATTTTTTAATTAAATAATTTATTTACTAATTTTTATTTTAAGCTAAGAATATCCATCCCATTCACTATTAATGGGCGTGTAGCTCAGTTGGTTAGAGTACTTGCTCGACACGCAAGGGGTCACAGGTTCGAATCCTGTCACGCCCACCAAGTCATTTACTTTCTCCTCATTTGTTTATATAAACTATTTAGATATGAAAAAATTTCTTGTTCTGATATCAGTCATCATTACATTTTATGTCCAAAATATACTTGCTGGCAGTTTTTCAATTTTTGGCGGCATTTATGATTATGATGACGATAACACCTCAAATCTTGCTGGTATCAATTTTCATTCCTCAACTGAAATTGATGTATTTGGTATCCTAGATATTAGTCCTGTGGTAGGTGCCTTTGTGACTGCAAAGTCAGCATCCATGGTTTATGGTGGATTTGATACAAAAATTGGCACTGAAAAAATTTATTTAAACCCTTCTTTTTCAACTGGTTTTTATAATAACGGTAGCGGCAAAGATCTTGGGAACTCTTTACAATTTAAATCAGAGGTAAATATTTTTTATAGTATTAATGATGGCTCAAGAGTGGGTTTTGGATCGCACCATATATCAAATGCCGGTCTAAGCTCTGTTAACCCTGGTGTGAACAATTATTACTTAATTTTTAATCAAGATTTTTAATTTTATTTCTAATATATAGTAATTGTTTATTGCTATAAATTTGTTAATTTTTAAGTCAAATGGCAAAAAACATTATCGCTTATATTTTTCTTACAGCTTTATTAGTAATAATAACTGTAACTAGTTATGACTC
>JAYPCO010000017.1:0-24560 GCA_038124765.1 Alphaproteobacteria bacterium
ACGTTTGTTAGTTGCTTGCCTTTTAATACATTAATCTCAAGGTCGTTATCTCTATTATGCTCTCCTACAACCATTCCTTGATAAACAGGTGTTTGATGACCAATAAACATCGCTCCTCTATCCTGTAATTTCCAAATTGCATAAGCGACAGCTTTACCATCACCTGTAGATATTAAGGCCCCTGCTCTTCTTTCGGTTATTTCACCTTTAAAAGGCTTATATGAATGAAAAACTCTATTTATCACACCTGTTCCCCTAGTGTCTGTTAAAAACTTACTTTGATAGCCTATTAATCCTCTTGAAGGTGCAACAAAAACTAATCTTGTCTTACCAGAGCCTGACTCTCTCATGTCAAGCATTTCAGACTTTCTCTGATTCATTCCATCAATAACTACACTTGAATATTCCTCATCAACATCAATTGTTACTTCTTCATATGGCTCAGATTTTACTCCATCAATATCCTGATAAACCACGGTAGGTCTTGAAACAGTTAATTCAAAGCCTTCTCTTCTCATTGTTTCAATCAAAACACCGAGTTGTAACTCCCCTCTTCCTCCGATTTCAAATGAGTCTTTATTTGAATTTTCGTTAAACGTAATGGCAACATTAGTCTCCGCTTCTGCCATCAGTCTGTTTCTTATAAGTGTAGAGGTAACTTTCTTTCCTTCAGTACCTGCTAACGGTGAGTCATTTACCATAATCTTAATTGACATAGTTGGTGGATCGATTGGTGTTGATTCTATTGGATTTTTTACATCAATAGAGCCGATCGTATCTGCAACTGAAGCGGTTGAAAGTCCTGCAATACATACGATATCTCCAGTATTGACTTCATTGACAGGAATTTTTTTCATTCCTTCAAATTTTAATAATTTGGTTAATCTACCTGTTTCTACTATGTTTTTTGACAAATCAATCGCATGAACACTATCGTTAATTTTTGCTGAACCTTGTTCTACCCTGCCAATTAAACATCTTCCTAAGTAAGGATCAGACTCTAATAAAGTAACAAGCATAGCAAATGGTTTTTTGTCATCGACATCTGGGGAGGGAACGTGATCAATTATTTTATTTAACAATGGGGTTAAATTTATCTTTTCTTCACTCAAATCGTTTACGCTCCATCCACTTCTACCTGAGGCGTAAAGCACAGGAAAATCTAATTGTTCAGAATTAGCATCAAGAGATACAAATAAATCAAAAACTTCGTTTAAAACATCATCAGGTCTTGCATCAGATTTATCAATTTTATTAATGACAACTATTGGCTTTAGGCCTTGTTTTAGAGCTTTACCTAAAACGAACTTAGTTTGAGGCATTGGCCCTTCAGATGAGTCAATTAACAAAATGACCCCATCAACCATAGATAAAACTCTTTCTACCTCACCTCCAAAATCAGCATGACCGGGAGTATCAATAATATTAATCCTTGTATTGTTATAAATTATCGATGTAGGCTTTGCTAGAATGGTAATCCCTCTTTCTTTCTCTAAATCATTAGAATCCATCATTCTTTCTGAAACAGCTTGATTATCTCTAAATATTCCACATTGCTTGAGTAGATTGTCAATTAATGTTGTCTTGCCATGATCAACGTGGGCGATAATAGCTAGATTCTTGATGTCTTTTGTCATTGCGAGGTGTTTTATAGATGAAATTATCTAATTTAAAAGCTTATTTTTAGCCTGAGTAATTAAATTAGATAGGTAGTTTGTCCCATCCTTATCAGGGTGAAATTTTTTCATTAAATTATAATAGGATTTTTTTATGTCCTCTTTAGAAGCGCCTTTTTCTAAACCCAATATAGAATATGCCTCCTCTTCCGACATTGAGTTTTGACTGCTACCCTGATTAAATGAGTGAGCTGATTGGTTAATAATTAAATTAAGAAAATTATACCCTCTAGGGTCATTTACTTTTAACTCTTCTAGTAGGCTTTTAATTTCATTTTGGGACAAACTAGAAAAATACCTACCTTTGAATTCCCCATTGATTATTTCTATATTTACTTGCTTGGATTGTAATTGAATTTCAATAGATAAATATTTGGTAGTAATTTTTGGTTTGAAACTTTTTCCAAAAGCAGATTTAGATATAAAATTAAAAATACTAAGCAATGATGATATTCTTCTAAAAAATAATAAAGCCGGTGCTAACGCAACAGGTAAAAAATTTAATTTACCTGAAAAAATTAATAGTAGAGCTAAAACTACAATAAAAAAAATTACAAAATATTTCTTAGATTTATTCGATAATTGTTTACCAAAAAGGAAATATACACAGATTAAGATAATTATAAAAAATATTAATAATTTGATCATAAAAGATTTATTTTAATTTGTTTAATTCGCTGTTCTCTACCACAACTAAATTTATAGTACGTATATCTAATTGGATTTATTCTATAATAATCTTGATGGTAATCCTCAGCCTCATAGAAATTTTCAAAAGGTAATAACAAAACCTGCAACTCATCTTTGTGATTTTTCTTAATGGTGTTTAAGTATTGTTTACTAATTGTTTCTATTTCTTTACTATTAATAAATATTGCACTCCTATAAGAATACCCTTTATCGCAAAATTGCCCATTAGGATCAAAAGGATCTATATTCAAAAAAAATATTTTTATTATTTGGTTTAATGAAATAATTTCATCATCAAAATCGATTTTAACAGTTTCAATATGTCCGGTATTGCCTTTAACAACATCCATATAAGTTGGATTTATTACATGACCGCCTGAAAATCCTGATACAACCTCATCTACCCCTTCCAGGTCTTGATAAGCCTCCTCCATACACCAAAAACATCCTCCTGCTAAATAAACTGTTTGAATGCCTGCAAAAATATTCAAAGGGAATAAAAAAATTAAAATAATAAAGTATTTATGCATTAAATAGCCTTAATAAATGATTTTCTGAGACCCAAACTAACTTTTCCAGGTTTACCATTACCTATTGTGTGCTCATCGATTTTAGTAATTGGCATCACAAAATTAGTTGCACTCGTAATAAACACTTCGTCAGCATTTAAAAGTTCTTTGGTAGAAAAAATTGTCTCTTTAAACTTAAATTTATTTTCAATTAGCAATGAAATTAACTTAGCTCTAGTACAGCCTTTTAAAATTCTATAAGTCAGAGGGTGCGTTTTACAAATATTATTTTTTATTATCCATACACTAGAAGAATTCCCTTCTGTTATATATTTTTTTTCATTATGAAGTATTGCCTCATGAGCTTTTTTCTTTTTAGCATGATTGGCTGCAAAAACATTTCCTAATAAAGAAATACTCTTTATGTCTGATCGCAACCATCTTATATCAGGATAAAGCGTAGCCTTGACACCCTTGAGTGCCATTTGATTAAATTTATCTAAATCCTTTTTAATTGAATAAATAATAATATTAGGTTTTATCTGTTTGTATTTGTGATCTCTTGGATGTTGGTTACCTCTTGTTATTTGAATATATATAATTCCCATCTTTAACTTATTAATTATTTGAATTTTTTTGGAAATTTTTTCTATTTGAGATCTATCTAAATTTATTTTGATATCTATTTTTTTTAAAGACTCCAATAGTCGATAAAGATGCAGATCTAAATCTACAAACTTTTCATTATAAACTGTAATAACCTCATAAATACCATCAGAAAATTGAAAACCGCGATCAGTAATACTGATCTTTGCATTCGCAATAGAACAATATTTTCCATTAATATAACAAGTTGTCATGTAATATTTATTTTGATTATATTAATACAGTGAATCTTAAAAGAAGAGAATTTCTTAAAACATTTTCATGTGCCTGCTGTTCTCCCCTCCTATTAACCGCCTGTTCTGATGTAGCCATAACAAACAGAAGGCAACTTTCAATCTACTCAGATGATCAAATTAACAAACAGGCTTTAAAGGCATACGAAACAGTTAAAAAAAAGGAAAAAATAATTCAAAATGGAAAAGATATTACGGCTATCAAAGAAGTTGGAGCTAGGATTGCAAAATCAGTTCATGAGTATTTCAATAAAATTGGAGAATCGTCGAAATTAGAGGGCTATAACTGGGAGTATATCCTCATAGACGACCCAAAGACTCTAAATGCTTGGTGTATGCCAGGTGGTAAAATAGCCTTTTATTCTGGAATACTCGAAATTACTCAAAATAATGATGGAATTGCAGCAGTAATGGGTCATGAAATAGCTCATGCCGTTGCAAGACATAGTGTCGAGCGAGCGAGTCAAGCACTTGCGATTAATATTGGGACAACAATCATTGATATAGCTTTAGACGGGGCTCTATCAAGCACATCTGCAGATGATTATTTGGTTAATTTAGGCATTGCCCTTCCCTTCAGCAGACTGCAAGAGTCTGAAGCCGATTATTTAGGACTGGCATTTATGACAATGGCTGGATACGATAATCAAGAAGCGGTTAAAATATGGCAAAGAATGTCAAAAGCCAATGAGGGTAAATCACCACCAGAATTTTTATCCACCCACCCCTCTGCGGATAATAGAATTCAAAAAATCCAGAACTGGATCCCAGAAATTAACGTTCGGTTCAGCTAAATATTGCAGTTATTTAATATTTAAATTTTGTGATATAAAAACAATATGGCTGTAAAAAAAACAATAAAAAAAACTAAAACTAAAATAAATTCTGATAATTATAATAGTAAAATCAATAACTTAGAAAAAAAAATTGATAAATTATATAAACGTTTAGACGGTCATATTAACAAAATAGATGAGGTGTACGCTAGGCTAGAATCGAATTTTTCCGGCATAGAAAAATTACTTTCCTTCTTTAGATTGAAAAAATAATCAACTATCTTCGTTATACGCTAAACTTACCTCAGGGTTAGAGAAATAGCTAGCAAAGTCAGTGCTAAACCATTTTTTAATATTTTTTTTAGCAATTATTATTGGATTTCGTTGATGTATAAAACCAGTGATGCGATCACTTACTTTGGTCAACAAAGAAAAGGTCAAAGTATCACCGATATTTTGATACACCCCTCCAAAAAAGGATAATTCTTCAGAGTTATGAAGCTTATATTTGATTTTTTTACCATCTTCTTCCTTTTTCCATTCAAAATAATGGTTAAATGGAATTAAACATCGATTAGAGGTAATCAAATCTTTTGAAAATGATTTTTCAAACACTGTTTCAGTTCTAATATTAAATAATGTTTTTCCTTTTGGAAGCCAATCAAATTCAAAACCCCACCTACTATTTCGAAAAACATAATTATTTAATTCTTTAATAATAATTGGTGACCAATCTGTAGGTGCAATATTGAAGTTAGAGAATAGGAAGATATCTTTATTATTTTCGATAGTTTCTTTTTTAAAAGAATTTTTGGATGAGGGTAAGTCTAATGAAAACCTTCCACACACACTATTTAAATTTTTCTATAATTTAGATAATTTGAAATATCAAAGTCTTTGTAAGACTCACGCATACCTAAAAATTTAAAATAGCTATCTCTTATTTTGGACGCTATAGGAGTATCAGCATAGGTATCGATAACTTCATTCACATTTTTTTTTGCTTGAATAACAATATCTTGAGGTAGTTTTCTAAATTCTACATTTAAAGATTTCAATTTATTAATAGCACCGACTTCTTTAAACATAAAATCAGATAACATTTGCTGATTTTCTGACTGACAGGCATAAGAAATAATACTTTGATCACTAGGGCTTAGAGAACTCCATACAGAAGCATTTAAACCAAGTGAAATAGAAACTGTTGGTTTCTTAAAGTCTGGATAGTAACAGTAATTAGTTACTTTATAAAATCCGAAAGACAAATCCATAACAGGATTAGACCAGTCTGCAGCATCTATTGCCCCACTAGCCAACGATTGTAAAATTTCTCCACCAGGAATATTTACAGGAGTTGCGCCCATAGTCTTTAAAAGGTCACCACCCATTCCTGGACTTCTAATCTTAATTTTAGAAACATCTTCTATTGAGTTTAGTTCATTTTTAAACCAACCAAATAATGTTGGCCCCGTATTCCCCACTATAAAATGTTTGATATTAAATTGAGATCCTAGTTCGTCCCATAATTTTTGACCTTCATCTAAATATATCCATGAATTTATTTCTTCTGCTGTCATACCAAATGGTACAGCAGCAAAAAAAGGATAAGCTTTGCTTATTCCTCCCCAGTAAAAATCAGCTGAATGGTACATATCAGCAGATCCAGCGGAAACAGCATCAAATACACCAAAAGGTGGGACTAATTCTCCAGCAGAATATACATTCACTTTAATTCTGTTGTCAGATATTGCTTCAATTCTTTTTGCTAGTCTATTGGCTCCTAACCCTATGCCAGGAAAATTTTTAGGCCATGACGTTACCATATTTAATTCAATTGTATTTTGAGCATTGATATTAAATGGAGTAAGTGTAGCAGCACCAATAACTGGTAAAGATGCTTTTTTTATAAAACTTCTTCTATTTATTTTTTTCTTCATTGAGAAACTTTTCCATATAATATCGCTAACTTATGAAATATGAAGCAAATAATTTTTTAGAAGTATTAACGAATAAAAATATTGAATTTAAGCTCTTTGAACATGAAGCATTTTTTACCGTTGAAGAATCAAGTTCCTTAAAAAAGGACTTAAATATGCAAGGTGCGCATACAAAAAATCTATTTCTAAGAGATAAAAAGCGAAATTTTTTTTTGATTTCGTGCCTGGATGATAGAGAGGTAGATTTAAAACAAATCAAAAATATTCTCCCCTGTCAGGGAAATTTATCTTTTGGTAGCTCTGAATATCTTTATGAAAAATTGGGTGTTCGACCAGGCTCTGTGAGCCCATATGCATTAATCAATAATATAGATAAAGATGTTGACTTTTATCTTGATAAAGAAATTACAAAATATGAGATTTGTAATTTTCATCCTTTAGATAATACCAAAACTATACAATTAAAAATGAATGATTTTTTGAGCTATATTAAAACTCTTACAAAAATAACTTTAATTGACTTTAGTGATTTAAGCTTATCTAATCTCTAAAATTTTGAAACTGTAAAGGGATAGTGATATCGCTTTGTTTTAAGAGCTCAATTGCAGACTGAAGGTCGTCCCTTTTTTTACCTGTAATTCTTACTTCATCTCCATTAATGGATGCCTGGATCTTCAGCTTAGAAGACTTAACTAAATTAGTAACTTTTTTAGCATCATCTTTAGATATACCATTAAGTATGTCAACGAACTGTCTAATCCTATTGCCCGAAGCATTCTCAGTAGATTTGATATGAATAAACTTAGGGTTTACGTTTCTTCGAACGATATTATTTTTGAGAATATCATTAAATTGAGTCAGTTTAGTATTATCAGTTGTTTCAATTGTTATGGAGTATTCATTTCTCTCAATTGTTGAATTACTACCTTTAAAGTCAAAACGATTATCAACTTCTCTTTTAGTGTTATTAATGGCATTATCAATTTCTTGCAAATCTGGTTTTGAAACAACATCAAAAGAAGGCATAAATGAATAATACAATATTTTTGTTTATCGCAACACTATTTTGTTGGGGACCAACTTGGTATGTCATTAAATTTCAACTGGGCATTGTAGATCCCATGCTATCAGTTTTTTATCGTTTCTTTTTAGCCTCAATTATAATTTTACTTTTTTGTAAGATTAAAAAACTTCCATTAAAATTTAGTTTTAAGGAGCATTTTTACATTTTTATTCTTGGCGCATTACTGTTCAACATTAATTATGTAATTTTCTATATGTCAACTCAGCACCTGATCAGTGGGTTTGTAGCATTGTGTTTCTCATCCATACTTTTCATGAATGTTTTAAACAATTTTATATTTCATAGATTAAAACCAAAATTACTCACCTTATTGGGTGGATTATTAGGCACTCTAGGTTTAATTAGTATTTTTTTTGATGAAATTATTAATTTTGAACTATCTAAAAGCTCAAGCTATGGAATTTTATTAGGAGTAATAGCTACATATTTCGCTTCCCTGGGCAACTTAGTTTCAGCTTATACATCGAAACTAAATTTAAATGTCATTAGCGTAACAGGTTATGGCATGTTATACGGCTCCTTAAGCTTGTTATTATTTTTAATTTTTAAGGATACTAGTTTTAATTTTGATTTTTCAATTTCTTATATTTCATCACTGATTTATTTATCATTTTTTGGAAGTGTCTTGGGTTTTAGCCTTTATTTAACTTTAATTAAAAAAATAGGTGCAAATGATGCAGCCTATGTAGCAATAATCATGCCATTAATTGCCCTATTCATTTCTAGTATATTTGAGGGATTGCAATGGAATATAAATTTACTAATTGGTGCGATATTAATTTTAATTGGTAATTTTTTAATTCTTAAAAAGAATTAAGTTGCTTTTAAACTCTTACTAAAAATAGCAATAAACGTAGATATAATAAAAAATAAAAATATAGGAAAATAAACAAACTGTACGCCGTAATTATTGGCGATGTAACCCATTAGCGAAGGTGCAAACATAAAAAAACCATATACCGCAATAGTTATTATAGTTATACCTAAAGTAGGATCTAAATTTCTTACAGACGATGCAAGAGTATAACAAATTGGGATGATCGAAGAGACACCAAAACCAGACAAGGCAAAACCAAAAATTGATAAATATAAATTATCACTAAATGCAATACTAACAGTGCCTAAGAGAGACAAAAATATTGATAGTTTTAAAAAATTATAAATTCCAAAATGATCTTTAAGTCTATCTCCTACTAATCTACCTAAAACCATAAAACCATTAAAAAAAATTGCAGCTAAGCCTATTTCAAAACCTTCTGCGTTTATGTAGTCCCTCATATACAGAGCTCCCCAAGAGTCCGTACCTCCTTCTAAAAAAACTGCAGTTATTGAAAAGAATACAAAAATAACAACTATAATTGGCCATTTAAAAAAAACTGAAAAAGATTGCTTTTGATCAGGTTCGGATTTTACTAACGTTAAACTGCCAAGGTATATAAGCGGAAATAATAAGATAACAAACGTTATGGAATTAAAAATAAAACTTATTTCAAATTCTAAAAATATACTTGTTAATATAGATCCACTTAATAAACCTATGCTCCAAAATGCATGAAAACTAGACATCATAGTTTTGTTATATTTTTTTTCTAAATTTGAAGCTTGTAGATTTAAAATTACTTCAAAAATTCCGTAACATGCACCAAATATTAAACTAAGTACAAACATTATTAATAATGAAGTATTAAAGGGAACTATGAGCCATAAAGCACTGATCGTATATCCAGCAATGAGAGAAATATATTTAGAATTAAATTTGGAAATAATTTTGGGTGCAAGAACCATGGTGATTAATGATCCAATTGAAAATACAATAAAGGTGTACCCCATTCCTGTATAGTCCACATTAATTAAGTCTTTAACATTAGGTATCCTAACAGTCCATAAACCAACGAAAAATGAAATACAAAAAAACAAAGCCTTACAGGCAGTAATTTCATTCATTTTCATTTAATTGAAAAGATTAACTACCAGCCGCCGTCGTCAGCGAGGATTTTTTCTTGAAGCGTTCTTGGTGTTTTCCAGTTAACCAGTTTCCAAATACCAGTTCCGGACACTATTAACTCATTTTTAACAGCTACTTGGCACCTCACAAAACAAAGTGTTTTGGTAACTCTTTCAATCTCTGGCTGGGCTATCAAATCGTCTCCCGAACGCGCTGAAAAAGTAAAATTGGTGGACATAGATATTGTTACACAAGGCTTATTGCCGAATGCTTTATAAGCTGCATTACCCATAACATTATCTAAAAAAGACATTAAAAATCCACCATGGGCAAATTTGCCAGAATTTAAATGGGAGTCGGATACCTTCATTCGATAAAGATCCACACCTCCCTCTCTTTTTGTTTCTAAATGACCGAGTAACTTAGAATAAGAGGAGTTTGAAATTGACTTCCAACTCATATATGACTTTATAGACCAATCTATAATAAAAATAAATGATTTATGATCTTATCGTCATTGGTGCCGGTTCTGGAGGTGTTAGAGCTGCTAGAATTGCAAGCGTTCATGGTGCGAAAGTAGCCATTGTAGAGGATAATAAATTTGGCGGTACTTGTGTGAATGTCGGATGTGTTCCCAAGAAACTTTACTACTACATATCGCAATTTAATAAAGATATTAAAAACTATGAGTCCTATGGGTGGAAGATTCAAAATTCATCTTTAAATTGGTCTTCTTTTGTTAAAAAAAAAGATAAAGAAATAACTCGTCTTAATTCAATATATGAAAATATTTTATCTAATAATAAAATAAAAATTATTAATGGAACCGCTAAATTTAAAGATGTTAATACAATTAAAGTTGGAAATAAAACTTATAAATCGAAAAAATTCATAATAGCGACTGGCAGTACTCCTAGAAAAAGCGCAATTATAACAGGTAACGAATATTTAAATGATAGTGATAAAATATTTGAATTAAAACAACTACCTAAAAAAATGGTCATTGAAGGTGGCGGATATATTGCAATTGAATTCGCAAATATTTTTTCAAACCTAGGAGTACAAATTGATTTGGTTTATCGCGGAAAAAAAATATTAAAAAATTTTGATGATGAAATTGTTAATTTCCTATTGGAAAAGATAAAAAAACAAAAAATTAAAATTCACTTAGAAAATAAAATTTTAAGTATTAAAAAAAATAAAAAGATTTTAGAAGTTGCTTTAAATGATAATAAAAAATTAAAAACAAATTACGTCTTATCAGCTATTGGTAGAGTGCCTAATATAGAAAAGCTAGAGCTCAATAATACTAATATACATCTAAATAAAAATGGTTCGATTAAAGTGAATCGTCACTTTCAAACAAATGATAAAAATATTTATGCCATTGGGGATGTAATTGATTATGTTAACCTAACCCCTGTAGCAATTAGACAAGGTCATTTTTTAGCAGATAAGCTTTTTAATCATAAACAAACTATTGAATATGATTTTGCTAATATCCCAACGGCTGTATTTTCATCGCCTCAAATTGGCACCGTAGGAATGACATTGGAAATGGCTAAAAAAAATAAAATTGACGCTTATGAACTTACTACCAGTTTTAAATCTATGAAAAAAACATTTCTTAACAAAGAAAAGGATACTTTTTACAAACTGGTCTTAGAAAAGAAAACCAAAAGAATTGTTGGTATTCATATAATTTCAGATGATGCGGCCGAATTAATACAAGTTTTAGCAATTAATGTGGTAGTTGGTAATACACTAGATGATTTTAAAAAGACAGTAGCTGTTCATCCAACTTCATCTGAAGAAATTATAACTATATAAAAAATGATAAATAGCAGGTCTTATACAAAAGATAACTCTTCAAATAGTTTTGTCCCTACTTATCAAGGAATGAATGGAGCTATCGCTACCCACTCCAATCTTTCTGCAACAACAGCCTATTCAATATTAAATCTCGATAAAGGTAATGCTTTTGATGCAGCGGCTGGGGCAATGTTAGTAGAGGCATTAGTCAATCCTCAAATGTTTGGCATGGGCGGTGAAGGAGTTATGATTTTAAAGCCAGCTAATAAAAACCCAGTTGTTTTAAATGGTAATACAAGATCGCCAAAAAACTTTAATTTTATAAACTTAGTGACGAGAGGTTATTCTGAAATTCCTGAAGAGGGTATTCTTTCTGCAGGTGTACCAGCAGTATTTTCTGCAATTTTTAGATTGCTCGAACAATATGGTTCCTTAAATTTTGAAACTATTTCATCCTATGCAAAATACTATGCTAAAAATGGTTTTCCTCTTCATTACGGCATAATTAATCAAAATAAATACGGTTTAAAGGCATTAAGAGAAAAATTTATTGATAAATGGAATGACTCTGCAAAATTATATTTAAACTCAAAAAATAAAGTTCCTGAATTTGGAAGTATTTTTAAAAACAAATCTTATGCAGATTTATTAGACTATCTGTCTAATAGTGAAAAGAAGCTATCAGGTAACAGAGCTACTAAATTAAACAAATTACATGATACTTTTTATAAAGGCGATATTGCAAATATTTTTTTAAATTATTCTAAGAAAAACGATGGTTTGTTTCAAAAATCTGATTTTGATAATTTTAATACTCATTTTGAAAAAACAGTTTCAGTAAAGTTTGGAGATTATCAACTTCATAAAACTAATTTATGGGGACAGGGGTTAACTTCACTTATGCTTTTAAAACTTGCCCAGAAACAAAAAATTAAATGCCTCGATAATGAAAAATCAATTCATGATTTTACAGAAATATTAAAATTAGTCTTTGCTGATAGGGAGATGTATTTTTCAGGTAAGGAGAATTTAAAAGTTCAAGCTAAACACCTTTTAAACGATCGCTATCTTAATCAAAGATTAAAATTGATAACGAACAAAGTAATTGAACAAATAATTCCAGGTAATCCAATGAGTAATCGCCCTACTCTACCCTTAGATCAGGATGTTAAACCTTGGGGCGCTGGAACAGTTCATATTAGTATTATTGATAAATATAATAATGTTATTTCATGTACGCCAAGTGGTGGTTGGCTACGATCTAACGAAGTTGTTAAAGAATTAGGATTTCCTATGGGTAATCGCTTAATGACTTTTTATCTATCAAAACCAGGTCATGTAAATTTTATTCAGCCCAATCAGCAACCAAGAACTACTTTAAGTCCTACATTAATGATCAATACTAAAGAAAAGGAACTCTTTACTTGCGGAACCATGGGCGGTGATGCACAAGATCAATGGCAGTCTCAATTTTTAATGAATTATTTATTTGCAAAAAAACCTATTGATATTTCATTAAATGAACCAAGAATATCATCAGATCATTTTCCTGCTTATTTTCACCCCCATGACCCTAACTATAAGCAACTAATTGTCGAGGAAAGATTTTCTCAATTTATTAATAAATTAAATAAAAGAGGTCATCGCGCTATACCTACAACAGACTGGAGTGAAGGATTTATTCTTTGTGCAAGAAAGAAAAATAAAATTTATGATGCATATGCCGATATTCGGAGTTATAAAAGTCAAATATTTCAGGCACAAGCACTAGCATGGTAAAGAAAAGTAAAAAAAAGAATTTAGATGATATTATTGATGTCGTTAAACGACTAAGAAATCCTAAAAATGGTTGCCCTTGGGATATTCAACAAACATCTAAATCATTATCCAAATATACTTTAGAAGAAGCTTATGAAGTAGTAGAAGCAATAGAAAGTAACGATACAAAAGAATTAGAAAATGAACTTGGAGATTTATTATTGCAGGTTATTTATCACTCTCAAATCGCATCCGAAAAAAATAAATTTGATATTTATGACGTAATAGAAAAAAGTGTTTCAAAAATGAAATTACGTCATCCACATATTTTCTTGCGAGACAAGTCCATAAAATCAGTGGAGGATGTAAATGAATTTTGGGAATACCAAAAAAAAATAGAACGAAAAAATAAGGGTGCTACCTCTGTTCTAGATGGAATTAGCGTATCTCTACCCGCTGTGACCAGATCTTTAAAACTACAAAAAAGAGCCGCCAAAGAGGGTTTTGACTGGAATAATGCAAAAGATACTCTGAAAAAAGTTCAAGAAGAAACAAAAGAGCTTTCAGTTGAAATAAATAAAAAAAATAAGAAAAAAATAAGAGAAGAACTTGGTGACTTATTGTTTTCTTGTATTAATCTATCGAGAAAATTAGGAATAGACACCGAGACTGTCATACGAGAGTCCAATCGAAAATTCGAAAAACGTTTCAAAAAAATGGAAAAAAAAATGAACCAAAAAAAATTACAATGGACACTTAAAAATTTAGAAAAAGAATGGAAAAATTCAAAATAATTAAAGTTTTAATTGTTGGCCTTTTTTTTTATCAAAGTGCCTATGGTTACAATATTTCAGATCTTGTTAAAATATTGATTGATAAAAATCAATCAAACTCTTCTTTTACCTATGATGAATTAATAGATGATTTGAACTATAAGAATGCCGATACTCTTTATATCCCAAAAATAGATTACTCCTACACTCGTTCTAATAGCACTACATCCACTACTAGTACGTCAACGACAGACTCTAATATTAACTCAATAAGCGCTACTGTTAATCTATACAATGGTGGATTTGGACAATTAAATTTAGTTGCAACAGAAAATAGAAATCAAGCCTTAAATTTTTTACGTCAATATCAAAAGGAATTATTAATTAAAGAATTAATACATGGATATAACAATCTCCAATCCTTAGTGGAAAAGAAAAATAAACAAAATGAGAATATAGTCTTTTATCAAAAAAGAGTTCAAGAAGCGGAAATACTATTTAATGCAAATAGAATATCTAAAATTGATTTATTGGATTTTGAAAACGAACTGATAAATGCCCAAACACTTTTATTAGATTATGATCGTCAAATTGATAATTTAATGCTTCAAGTAAACAAGCTATTAGATCTTGAAGTTCAAGATGAAGATATCAATTT
Source organism: Alphaproteobacteria bacterium (assembly GCA_038124765.1). GTDB lineage: Bacteria > Pseudomonadota > Alphaproteobacteria > HIMB59 > HIMB59 > HIMB59. The sequence goes on from JAYPCO010000017.1 coordinate 14,518, forward strand.
TGATTTGAAACTAGATTTAAACAATCAATTAATTAAAAAAAAATCATTTAAAGAAATTTTAGATAGTTCTTACGGGCAATACCTAGACTATTTAGAAAAAACCTATTTGCCTGAACTCGAAATGAGTAAGAAGGATCTTCGGCCATCAGTTGATTTAACCTACTCTCTATCAGATAACGATCAATTTTCAAACTCCGTTGATCATAGAAGGGCCTCTACTCTTTCCTTACAACTTTCAATACCTTTGTATGATGGTTTTAAAGATGAAAATGAATTTGATATCAGCAAATATGAGTACCAAAAGAAGCTTTTAGACCATAAAGATTTGCAAAAAGATCTTCATAACACCTATATTGAAAGTTGGAATAATCACAACTATTACACACAAAAAATAGAAAACCAAAAAAAGATAATTGAATCCTTAGAGCTAAAATTAAAAGGCAATGAAATCCTTTATAAATCTCAAAAAATTAGTGTTACTAAGTTAATCGAAAGTAAAAATGAGCTAAATAATGCCCATAACGTATTATTAGATTTAGAAACACAAAATAAATACTACTTATTAGATATATTAATTTTAAATGCAGATTTTGATAAGCTAATCAATGGATTGGGATAGACTTAAAACTTTTTATCACGTAGCTACAGCTGGAAGTATTTCAAAAGCTATGGGCACTATTAATTTAAGTCAATCTGCCATCACTCGACAAATACAAAGTTTAGAACATAGCTTAAAAACAAAGCTCTTTAAAAGGCATACTAAAGGACTCACTCTTACAGAACAAGGTGCTTATCTATTTGAAGAAACTGAAAAAATATTTGCTGATTTAAACTCAATCGAAAAAAAAATTGTAGAGTTTAAGTCTACACCTTCTGGCAATTTATCAATTAATACCACTGTAGGTTTTGGTTCAATGTGGTTAAGCCCAAGAATTAATGAATTTGTTCAAGATTTTCCAGAGATTAACTTAAAATTAAATTACTCCGAAGATGAACAAGACATGCTCAGACAAGACTATGACATTGGTATCTGGATGCGAAGACCCAAACACTTAGATTTAGTATCAAAGCATATCGCAACTATCAAATATCACATCTATGGTTCTGCCCAATACATAAATGAAAAAGGAATGCCCTATAGAAGATCTGATCTCAGTCAGCACCGTTTAATTACTTACGGAACCGGAAAACCATCTCCGTTATCAGATACGAATTGGATTTTAAAAACAGGTATACAAAAAAATCAAAAAATTAGAAAACCACATATAACTATTAACAATTTATATGGTCTTTTAGTTGCGGTGGAGACAGGCGCTGGCTTAGCTGCATTACCTGACTATATGGTTCAGCATAAAGCACATTTAGTAAAAGTTTTACCTGAAATTGAAGGTCCTACATATGAAGTGCATATGGTTTATCATGAAAACCTCAAAGGAAGCTTGAAGATAATTGCCTTTAGAGACTTTTTAATTGATAAAATTAAACAATGGAGGTTTTAACTGACTTCTACTCACGATTTTATTAAAGATAAAAGAAACTCTAACATAAAAATATACATAAACGGTAAGTTTTTTAGACGTAATAAGGCTTCAATATCAGTCTTCGACTCTGGATTTCTTTTAGGTGATGGTGTGTGGAGCGGCATACGATTTCATCAAAATAAATTACTATTTATTAAAGAGCATTTAGACAGGTTGTTTATAGATGCCAAACAAATTGGCATGAAAATACATTTTTCTAAGAAAAAAATTCAAAATGAAATTCTTAGAACTTTAAAAATTAACAAGATGAAGAATGATGTGCATATCAGACTTGTTGTTTCTCGAGGAATTAAATCAACACCCTATCAAGATCCAGCCTTTACAATTTCTAAACCAACCATTGTAATTATACCTGAATATAAAAAGATTGATGAAAATATATATTCCACCGGTGTTAAATTAACAACAGTTAAAACAATTAGAGGGCCTGAAAACGTTCAAGATCCTAAGCTAAATTCATTAAGCAAATTAAATTGTATATTAGCTTGTATAGAAGCTAAAAAGAAAAAATTTGATGAAGCATTAATGCATGATCCTAATGGCAATATTGCTACTTGTAACTCTACTCATTTTTTTTATGTAAAAAAAAATAAAGTTTATACTTCTTCGGGTAAATATTGTGTTAGAGGAATAACCAGAGGAAATGTTATTAAAATTTGTAAAAAAAATAAAATACCTGTATTTGAGAAAAATTTTAAACTAAAAGATGTTTTAAATGCTGATGAGGCTTTTATAACAGGGACATTTGCGAACATAATACCCGTTAAACAAATTAATAATAAAAAATTTGATATTAAAGAAAATACAATTTCCTCTCAAATTAGAGAGTTATATTTATCATTAATTAATCAATGATAATTAATATGTGGTCTGGACCACGCAATATTAGCACAGCTCTCATGAGATCTTTTGAAAATAGAAAAGGCACAGAAGTATGGGATGAACCCTTTTATGCTTACTATTTACATAAAACTAAAAGGCAACACCCTATGTCACAAGAGATAATTGACCATTATAAAACTAATCTCGATGACCTTATGGAAGAAATTCAGAATAAGAATAATGACAATAAGATTCATTATTTAAAACATATGACACATCACCTACTACCTGAAATCCCTCTTAATTGGATGTTAAAATGTAAAAATTGTATTCTTTTAAGAAGGCCTGATGAGGTTATAAGCTCCTACTCAAAAAAAAATGAAATAATCGATATACAGGATATAGGCTTTAGAGAACAAATAAAAATTTATCATTATCTAATTGAAAATAGTGTTGAATGTCCAATTATTCTTAGTGATGATATTTTAAAAAACCCTCCCAAAACCTTGAGTTTACTCTGTAGTATTCTGGGCATTGACTATCAGCGATCTATGATCAAATGGCCTTCTGGTGATAGAAATAGCGATGGCATATGGCACATTCATTGGTATGAAAGTGTAAAAAAAAGTACTGGTTTTAACTCTTATGACCCAAATAAAGAAATAGCCGTCCCAGATAGTTACAAAAATGTTTTAAAAGAAAGTATGGATATTTATAACGAACTTTATAAATTGAGAATTAAAATAGAGTTATGAATAAATTACTTAAAACTTATGAGTTTACTAATTTCCAAATACAAAAAGGGAAAGGCTCTTATCTATATTCAAATAATAAAAGAAAGTTTTTAGATTTTTCTGCTGGAGTAGCAGTAAACTCTCTTGGTTATAATCATCCTACCATCATAAATGCAATAAAGTCTCAAATTAAAACAGGTATTACGCATTTATCAGGCTCACAATTACATGAATTTAAATTAAAATTATCTACAAAGTTATCTACTAATACAAATAATGGTGACGTATTTTTTTCTAATTCTGGCACAGAGAGTATTGAAACCGCTATTAAAGTTGTAAGAAATATCGGCTCAGGTCAAAATAGAGATGAAATTATAGCAATGACCTCTTCTTTTCATGGAAGAACAATTGGTGCTCTATCTATAGGGAGCAATAAAAAATATAAATCTTCTATTGGCCCGGTTCCTGGTAAGGTAAAATTTTGTCAATTTAATGATAGTAAATCTTTAAAAAAGCTAATTACCAAAAAAACAATCGCAATCATTTTTGAAGTCATTCAAGGCGATGGTGGAGTAAATGTATGTACAAAAGAATTTGCAAAAACTATTCAAGATGTATGTAAAAAAAATAACATTTATTTAATCATTGATGAAATTCAAGCTGGTATGGGAAGATCGGGCATGTTATTTGCCTATCAATACTTTAAACTAAAGCCCGATATAGTTACACTTGCAAAAGGCTTAGGAAGCGGTATTCCCATTGGTGCAACTATTGTCCATAAAGATATATCAAAAAAAATAGGATTGGGTTTTCATGGATCAACATTCGGTGGAGGAATGTTGCAAACAAGAGTTTCTTACGAGGTATTTAATGTAATTAATAAATCTGGTTTTTTACAAAAAGTATCCCAAAAAGCTAATTTATTTAGGGTTTTATTAGAAAATATAAGAAATAAACATTCAAAACTCATAAAGGAAATAAGAGGACTAGGGTTATTAATTGGTATCGAATTTCATCATTCTGAGACTGCTAAGTTAGTATTTAAACAACTTATGGATAATAATGTCATAACTACCCTCGTTCAAGGAAGTACCATTAGAATTACCCCTCCATTAATCATCTCTGAGAATGAAATTAAAAGCGGAATAAAAGTTTTACAAAAAGTATTAGAAAAACTCTAATAGTCTAAAGATTTTTTTTGAAATACGGTTCCAATACCATCTTCAGTTTCAAGCTCATTAATTAAAGCGTTTTTTACTTCACCACTAATAATGTGGATTTTTTGGACTCCTTTTTCAAGTGCATATAAAGAATTTTCAACTTTAACAATCATTCCATCAGAAATGATTTTTTCATCAAATAATTTTTTGGCTATATCTTCATCGACAGATGATATTCGATTACCCGTGTTATCTTTTATAAATGGTACATCCGATACAAAGATTAATTTACTAGCAGACAAATTAATTGCTAATTCAGTAGCTATAGTATCAGCATTAACATTTAAAACCTCTGAGGTATTTTTATCCAACACCAAACTAGGCATAATTATCATATCGTGCTCTTTAAAAAGTTTTTGAATTTCTAGAGCATCAACAGATATCACATCCCCTACCTGTCCAAAATCAACACCATCAACAACAGGTCTTCTTTTAGCAGCGATAAAATCTTTTTTGGAAATAGGTATAGGAAAATTTCTAATATTAAATTTTGAGCTTAAACTAAATATATCAATAAGTATTTGTCCTGATATTTTTTTTGCAGCTTCTATTTCCTGATTAGTTGTAATTCTTCTACCGTTAATTTTTTTAGACTCTATATGATAGACATTTTTCATATAGTTATCTAATTGACGTCCAAAACCAAAAACTAAAACAACTTTTAATTTATTAATTGTTGAGAGTAGGCTTTTAATATCATCAATTACATTTTGGATGCTTTCTTGGTTATCACAAATCTTGCCACTCACCTTGATGACAATTGTCGAATTTTGCAAAATAGATTGATAAAAAGACTGATTTTTCATTATAAAAAGGTCGGAATTAAATTATTTAAACCCATGTCCTGATCTAGACCATACATTAAATTCATACATTCAACCGCATTACCAGAAGCGCCCTTTACTAAGTTATCAAGGCATGCTTCAACAACAAAACGATGATCATTGTGATAAGAAATTGAAATATCGCAATAATTAGAACCCACTACATTAGAAAGCTTAGTCTGATTTTGTATTCTTATAAAAGGCATGTTATTAAAATGACTTTGTAGTCTATCCATAAGAATTTGCTCATTAATTTTTGTATTTGTCGATATATGGGCTGTTAAATAAATACCTCTAGAAAACGAGCCTGATAAAGGAATAAATGACAAACAGCTTTCTAAAGATGGAAATGATTGATAGATTTCAGATAAATGCCTATGGCTATTGATATTATAAGAAAATAAATCTTTTGAACGAACTGAATGATGGTTTTTTAAGGTAGGGGCCTTCCCTCCTCCACTAGATCCTGTAATTGCAGTTATAGATATTTGATCAATTATATCTTCAAAAGAAAGAATAGATAATTGAGCAGTTAAAGCAAAACAACCAGGGTTAGCTATATAATTTGTATTTTTTATCGATGAGTAATTTTTCTCAATAAACCCGTATTGAAATTTTTTTTGTAAATCAGAATTAAAATTAGATTTGTAATATTTAAAATAGTTGTCCTGGTCAGCTATTCTAAAATCAGCACTTAAGTCAATTATTTTAACATGATCAATAAGTTTTTTAACATATTCCTCTGCTGATCCATGAGGAAGAGAAAGAAAAACACAATCCAAGTTCTTAAAATCATCTAAATTATCGGTTTGTAGTTTATCTAATCCAAGATTTTTTAAATGTGAAAATTCCTCTTCTATATTAGAGTCTCTTTGAAGAATTTTAGAAATCACTACCTTGGGATGAGCTTTTAATATACGAATAAGCTCTAATCCTAAAAAGCCATTCGCACCAATAATTCCAATTTTAAGCATCGTTTATCTTGTTAATCATTTTAGCAAATACATTGACATGATTAACTGAATTATAAATATTAAGAAAATCAAGGTTTTTATAAGAGAATTTCTCAATAGATTGGTTAAAGGCAGAAACATTGTTTGTCACAGGTCCACTTATGATTAAAAGTTTGTCATCGAGTTTATTTAATTTCAAATTTTCAATAATATTGATAGCGCCTGAAATATCATAAGCACAGATTACAATAACCTTAATATATTTTGTAATACTTGAATTTTGAATAATTTCTCTTGTTCCATAATCACCATGATATCCATCACCCAATTCCATTAATAAAATATCAGCATCTTGACTAATAAAATTGATAACTGATGCAGAGCACTCTTGAATTATATTTTTATCGTTCATACAAGTACTCGGAAGTCCAAAATCAACAAAATCTGATGTTTTGGCAGCGCCATTGTCCTCATAGGCATAAAGATCTTTTTGAGATGCAGTTCCTGCAAGCTTACAGGCATTAATTTTTTTATAATATTTACTTAATGTTTTTATTATAAAGGAAGTAACAGTTGTTTTACCAGAATCTATTCCTGTTCCAATCACGGCAATTGAGGGAATAGAGTCGATGGTATTTGATTTAATAACTTTGGAGAAATCTTTTAGATTAAGCTGTTTATTAGCTCCATTAGTAATGGATCCAACTACTTCACATTCAGTAGCAGGGCCTAATAAAATATTAAAATCTTTACAAATACCAATCACGCCACCTAAATTTAAAATATGAATTTTATCATGTTTGTTTAATTCTGTTGGAACAGTTCCTGTCATTCCAGTGGAAGCAATTCTATTACCTAATGCACCAATAATAATATCCCCTTCTGTTAATTCAGTCATTCTGCCTGAAATTAATTCTAATTTATTATAGTTGGCGTTAACTGATATTACTTTAACAGCAATTAATTGACCTTGCTGAGGAGTAATTTCATCACTGATATTCAGATCTTGAATATTGTTAATGTTTTTTAAAACCGATCCAATTTTTCTTGTATTAAGCATTTTAAGGTTAGTTTTTATATAATTATGTTAAATATTCGCAATGTTTATTTGTCAAAATATTCTAAATTAATAGTTTTTTAACATTTTTAGCAGCTTGGCGTATTCTTTGTTCGTTTTCAACTAAACCAATTCTCACAAAACCCTCTCCGTATTCACCAAAAGCTATACCTGGAGATACGGCAACATTAGCTTTTACCATTAGATCTTTTGCAAACTTCAAGGAACCTTTATTTTTATATTTTTTAGGAATTGGGGCCCATGCAAACATACTTGCTTCAGGTACAGGAATATCCCACCCCGCTCTCCCCATAGTTTCAACTAATACATCTCTTCGATGTCGATATATGTTACGAATTTCATCTACACATTTTTGAGGACCGTTTAATGCAGTTGCAGCAGCTACTTGAACTGGAGTAAATGCACCGTAGTCTAAATAAGATTTAATTTTTGTTAATGCAGCAATTAATTTTTCATTTCCCACCGCAAAGCCAATACGCCAGCCAGCCATGGCATATGTTTTTGACATAGATGTAAATTCTACTGCAATACTTTTAGCTTTATTTACTTGTAAAATTGAAGGTGGTGGATTATTGCCAAAATAAATTTCAGCATAGGCTAAATCAGATAAAACATAGACATTATACTTTAGTGCAATTTTAATCACTTCTTTATAAAAATTTAAATCAACTACCTGGGCCGTTGGGTTAGATGGAAAAGAAACAATTAAAGCCACTGGTGATGGAACGCTATGGCGTATAGATCTATCCAGACGCTCTAAATAATTATCATGGTCAAAAACACCATCGGTCATGGTGGGCAAATGTCTTAAGGAGGCTCCAGCTATAATAAAACCATATGGATGAATGGGATATGATGGATTGGGAGAAATTATAATATCACCAGGAGATGCAATAGCTTGAGCTAAATTCGCTAATCCTTCTTTTGAACCTAAGGTAACTATCACCTCTTTTTCTTGATTAAGCTTGACACCAAATCTTCTTTGATAATAGGCACATTGAGCTTTTCTCAAGCCTGCAATTCCCTTACTCATTGAGTATCTGCCTGTACCAGGTTTATCGACAACTTCCTTAAGTTTTTCACGAATATGAATAGGTGTTGGCATATCAGGATTACCCATCCCAAAATCAATTATATCTTTTCCTTCATGTCGAAGTTTTGCTTTTAATTTATTAATTTCAGCAAAAACATACGGAGGTAATCGATTAATTCTTCCAAAATCTGATGACATAATTGGCTAATCTAGAGGAAAAAATAAATTAATAAAGGGCTCAGTTATTATTTAGGTATGTTGACCAGCGACATAGCCAGAAGACCACGCCCATTGAAAATTATACCCCCCTAAATGACCAGTAACGTCAACAACTTCACCTATGAAAAATAATCCTGGATGTTTTTTTGACATCATTGTTTTAGAAGAAAGTTCATCAGTATCAACACCGCCGCTCGTAACCTCTGCTGTCCTATACCCCTCGGTACCTATGGGTTTAAGTTTCCAGTTATTCAAGAAGCTTCCAATTTCATTAATTTTTTTATTAGAAATTTCAATTATTTTTCCGCTAATTTCCATTAACTCACATAGTTTTGATGAAAGTCGTCTTGGAATAGTTTCAGATAAAATATTTTGGATATAAAGTTGTGAATTTGATAATTTTTTATCTAAAAGAAATTTATAATAATCAATATTAGGATTAATATTTACAATTATACTGCTATTTTCTTTCCAGTAAGAAGAAATTTGAAGGATAGATGGCCCACTTAAACCTCTATGTGTAAACAATAAGTCTTCTTTAAAAGTGATATTTTCAAAAGATACCGATGAGTCAATTGAAATTCCTGACAATTCTCTACACATGGCAAGAGTATGATCATTAAAAATTAAGGGAACTAAAGCAGGTTTTGTAGGAATAACTTTCAAATCAAACTGCTTAGCAACTAAGTAACCAAAATCTGTTGCTCCAATTTTTGGTATTGATAAGCCACCAGTTGCTATTACTAGAGATTTTGTAGAAATTAAATTTCCATCTTCTAGTTTTAAAGAATATAAACTTTTATCTTTTTTTATTAATTCGACTGATGTATCGATTTCTATCCTAGCGTTATATTTATTACATTCTGCTAATAGTAGATCGATTATTTGCTGAGATGGACCATCGCAAAATAATTGACCCAATTTTTTTTCATGAAATGATATTTTGTATTTTTTAACAAGTTCTATGAAATCATTTTGAGAATATTGATTTAATGATGAAATAATAAAATTTGGATTATTGGAAATAAATTTAGAATGATGAGTATTAATATTTGTAAAATTACATCTACCACCACCGGAAATTCTTATTTTTTCACCAATTTTTTTGGATTTTTCAATGACAAGAACATTTTTTCTTCTTTTTGCTGACTCTATTGCGCACATCAAACCAGCAGCTCCAGCGCCCAAAATAACTACATCAAACAACATAATTTTTTATAATTTAGTTAATTATTCTAAAGAAAAGATTAATCAATATAAGAACAACAATAATTAGTAATTTTTTTTACTTTAACCTTGAATGAACTATTAGCTGGAACCTCGAAGGAGGTATTCTCTCTGAAAACCTGCCACTCTGAAGTATTTGGAAGTAAAATAAATATTTCACCTGATGTAATTTCCATAATTTCTTTTTTGGATGTATTAAACTCATACTCACCCTCAAGCATAACTCCAAGGGTTTTTAGAGAACCATCTGAAAATTTAATGTTTCTACTTGTAACTCTACCTTCAAAATATGTATTAGAATTAATATCTACAGATACGTTATGAAATTCCATAATGTAAACAGTAACATATTAGAAATATTTTAATAATCAAAATGATAATTTAAAAAAGTT
>JAYPCO010000018.1:0-2188 GCA_038124765.1 Alphaproteobacteria bacterium
GGTAAGACTACTATTAATAAAAATAATAAATTTTATTCATTCTGTAATATAGGTTGTGATCCCCAAGATTTAAAATTCAAGGGAGAAGATAGTGAGTTAATTATCGGTTTTAATAACATTTTTAGAGAAAATACAACTATTAGTAAAGGAACTTTGGATGGAGGAATGGTCACGAAAATAGGAAATAATAACCTTTTTATGACAGGCGTACATATTGCTCATGACTGTATCATTAATGATAATAATATTTTTGTTAACCAGGTTACCTTAGGAGGTCATGTAAATATTATGGATAATGTTGTGATTGGTGGTTTATCTGCAATTATTCAATTTGTTACAATTGGATCTTACTCCATGATTGGCGGAATGAGCGGTATAGATAAAAATGTTCTACCTTTTAGTTTGGCAATTGGTAACAGAGCTAAATTAAGGGGTTTAAATCTAGTAGGCATAAGACGTAATAATTTTGATAAAGATGAAATTAAATATATTTCTGATTTACACCAAGATTTAAATCTTTTAGATAAGTTACAACCTGGAAAAAAAATAGATAATATTTTTATTAATTATAAAAAAATATTAAATGAAAAACTTGGTCACATTCAAAAATGATATTTGTTTAATTGCTGGCTCAGGGGATATAGCATTTGAGGCCGCTATATCTATTAATGCTCAAAATAGATTAAAGAATATAATACTTTTAAATTCTAATACTAAGATAAGTAATCATTTTAAAAATATAACTATTAAATTCAATATAAGAGATTTAAATAAAATTATTGAATTTATTAGATTAAATAGAATTAAAAACGTGTTTATTATAGGATATGTTCCATTACCTCGTTTAAATGAAATCAAAATATCTTTAAAAGATAAAATATTATTATCTAAAGATATATTTTTAAACAATGTTAGTGATCAGTCAAAAATTTTAAAAAATTTTTTAAATAACAAAAGTATTAAATTAATATCTCAAAAAACATTATTAAAATCAAACTTAGCCAATAGAGATGATGAATTTATTAACAAAAGTCACAATAAGTTAGTTAAGCAATTTAGAAAAAATTCTAAATATATAGGACAACTCTTTAATAATAGCATTTCTCAATCTCTTATAATGAATGGCAACGAAATACTAGCTATAGAGGATATCTTTGGGACAGATTATCTAATTAATAGATTAAAAAATGTTTATAGAAAATACAACAATCTTATTTTTATAAAATCAAAAAAGCGTAATCAAATAGATGAAATTGATTTCCCAGTAATAGGTTTAAATACTCTTAAATTGCTCAAAAAATACAATTACAAAATCATTTGTGTTTATCACAATAAAATTTTAATTAATAATAAAGCTGAATTTTTAAATTATTTAAAAGCTAATTCAATTAGCCTATTAGTTTTATAATTGAAAATATTATTCATAACCTTAGAGCAGTCTGGTAAAGAAATACTAAAAACAATATTAAATAATAATTTTTTTATTAATAATCACACTTTAATTAATACATTTGGTTTAAATGAAAATTACTTAAATATTAAAGATTTAACAAATATCGATATTAAACCTTTAATGGGTATTTCTGCTGTATTTGTAAATTTATTTTATTTATATAAACTTCGCAAAAATATTAATGTTTTAATTAAATCCAATAATTTCACCCATATTTTTTTTATTGATTCATTTGATTTTACTAAATTTTACTTAAAAAAATTCCAAACTAAAAAAATAAACTACTATCAAATTGTAGGTCCATCTGTATTTATTTGGAAAAAAAATAGAGCTGAATTCATTAACAAAAATATGAATGGTTTATTTTCTATTTTCGAAATTGAAAGAAATTATTACGATTCAAATAAATATAATTTTATTGGCCACCCTCTAATCAGTAAAGTTAAACCTAATAATAATTTTAATGATAAAGTTAAAAATATTGGAATTTTTTTAGGTAGTAGGCTTCAAGAAATTTCAAAAAATATTAAAATTATTAAAGATTTATTAAATAAACTCGAGAGCAATAGTCAATATAATTACTTTTTTTTTACGACTCCAAATTATGATCATTTAATAAAAAAATATTTTTCTACAATAAATAATTCAAAATTTATTTTAAATAATGATAATTATTATGAAAATATTTCTTTATTAGACTTTGCATTTGCTTGTTCAGGGACAGTTCATCTTGAA
>JAYPCO010000018.1:2288-5600 GCA_038124765.1 Alphaproteobacteria bacterium
TTTTTTTCTCTTTCTTTAACTTTTTTATATGTTCTATTTTTTTCACCAGTAAATAATTGTCTTGGTCTATTGATTTTGAATTCATTATCTTCAATCATTTCCTTCCATTGAGCTAGCCACCCAACTGTTCTGCCTACTGCGAATATAGGTGTAAACATAGATGTAGGAATACCTAATGCTTTTAATAGAATGCCTGAATAGAAGTCTACATTAGGATATAAATTCTTCTCTTTGAAGTAAGAGTCATTTAATGCAAGTTCTTCTATTTCTTTTGCTATTTCTAGTTCTTTTGATTTAATTTTTAATTCTGAAAATAGATCTTCAGTGCTTTTTTTAAGTACTTTTGCTCTTGGATCATAGCTTTTATACACTCTATGGCCAAATCCCATTAATCTAATTTTATTTTTTTTATTTTTTACATCTTCAATAAACTCTTTAGGGTTTAGATCATTTTCTACAATTTGATTGATCATATCAATTACAGCTTCATTAGCACCTCCATGAGACTTACCCCATAAAGATGAAATACCAGCAGAAATACATGCATATGGATTTGCTAGAGATGAACCAGCGGTTCTAACAGTAGAAGTAGAAGCATTTTGTTCGTGATCTGCATGTAATATGAAGATTTGATCCATAATTTTTGAGTAAAGAGGATTAATCTCATATGTCTCTGCGGGTGTGGCAAAACACATATGCAAAAAATTATCAGGGTAAGAAAGTTTGTTTAAAGGATACATGAATGGTTGGCCAACTGAATATTTATAAGCCATAGCAGCAATAGTTGGCATTTTTGCCAATATTCTGTGAGAAGCGATCATTCTATGCTCTGGATTTTCAATATTAAGGGTGTCATGATAGAAAGATGATAGGGCCCCGACGATACCTATCATCATTGCCATTGGGTGAGCATCTCGTCTAAAACCTCTAAAAAATTGAATAATTTGCTCGTTTAGTAGTGTGTGGTTTTTAATAATATCTTCAAATTCTTTTTTATCACTTTCAGATGGCAAATCTCCATGCATTAATAAATAGCAAACTTCTAAGTGTGTACTATGGTTTGCTAACTCTTCAATAGGGTAACCCCTATACTGGAGGACTCCTTTTTCTCCATCTATATATGTCACTTTTGAATTACAAGCAGCTGTAGAAGTAAAACCAGGATCGTATGTAAAAAGACCAGTGTCTTTGTAGAGAGATGAAATATTTATTACATCTGGACCAATTGTGCCTTTTAAACCATCAAACTCATATTCCTTACCAGTTTTGGTATCTATTAATTTAAATCTTTTTTCATCAATCATTTTTAAATAATATCAATCTTTCTTTCAAATTGCTAACTCCAAAAAATAATAAAATTTTATCCATGGGAAGTTTGCTTTCAAAATTAACCAAAATTTTTCTCATTAGTTTACCTATTTTTTTCATATTTAAATCGTTTTTATCTAATGTTTCTAGCAACATTTCTGAATCATGCAAATTATGAATAACTTGATAGATATTATTAATTAAATTTTGCTCTTCTAAGTCTACTTCTATTTTTGTCTTACTTATAAATGTATTAATCAATTTTTCTATTTCATGAGAAAAGTTTTTAGTAGTATTTGATCTTTCAGTAATTTCATTAAAAATAATTTTGAAATTGAAAGATTTATATCTATCTAAAAGATCTTTATCTAAAAACTTTTTAAATTCTTCAAACGATAATTCTTTTAAATAATGGTTATTTATAAAATTTAATTTTTGAGTATCGAATTTAGCTGGAGAGCGAACTATTTTATTTAATTCAAAATTTTTTATAGCTTCTTCTTTATTAAGAAATTCCAAATCATTGAAGTTGTTACCTAGTTTAATTATGAAATTGAATATAGACGGAACCAAATACCCTTCATTTAAATAGTCAATTACATTTGTGATATTATCTCTTTTAGATAGTTTTTTACCACTGAGATCATGAATAAGCGGGATATGAGCATATTGTATTTCATGAAAATCTAGCGCTTTAGATAATAAGTTTTGTTTAATGGTATTAATGGAATGATCATTCCCTCTTATTACGTGAGTAATACCATTATCTACATCATCTATTAAATTTGATAATATAAAAGTTGGTTTTTTATCAGATCTAGCAATAGAAAAATCCTCTAAATTTTCACAAGGAATCTCTACTTTCCCTAAGATTAAATCATTATAGGAGTAACTTTGAACAGATCTATCAATTTTAAATCTGTATGGTTCATCTGCATTTTTATAGACAGCTCCTGTTTCTAATAGCTTATCTAAATAATTAATATGTTTTTGTTGGCTGCTTGATTGATGGTAGATTTCATCATATTTTAAATCAAAGATTTCGAAAATATCAAAAATTTCTTTTTCAAATTCCTTAGTTGATCTTTCTTTATCTGTATCCTCAATTCTTAAAACAAATTTTCCACTGTTTTTTTTGGCAAATAGGTAGCTATATATTGCTGTTCTCAAGCTACCCATATGAAACCTACCCGTAGGGGAGGGTGCAAATCTAGTTTTAATAATCATTAATAGTTTCTAATTAAATTAACTATTTTACCCAAAATATTAATTCTATTCTTAGAATAGCTTATAGGAGTAAAATTTTTTTCATCACCAATTAATTCAATCGTATTTCCAAGTATTCTAATTTTTTTTAAGGTTATTTCATTATTATCAATCTGAACAGCATATATATTATTTTTTTTTACTGACGTTTCTTTTTCTAAAATAATAATATCGCCATTATAAATACCATGAGACTCCATTGAATTACCATTTACTTTGCATGCAAAAGTATTTTTTTTATCATTTTTGATTAGATCAGAGATATTGATTGATTCATTCAATTCATTGTTGATATCATATGATTTCCCAGCAGAGATTGTTTGAAAATAGGGAATTGTATTTAGAATTTCTATTGAGCGTGATTTTAGTTTATTTTTTTTTATAAAACCTTCTTCTTCTAAAGATTGTAAATATTGAAAAATAGATGATTTAGATTTTAAATTCATATAATTTTTCATTTCATCAAAAGAGGGCGCTATAGAGTTTTTTTTGATATAGGAGTTAATAAAATCTAAAAGTTTTTTGGCATTTTTAGTCATTCAATCTGTAAGCCTTCACCTTTTTTGTCTGATTAAAATATAATAAATAGTTTGAATTCAAAATATTGGCTAAATTTGAACTCTCTTGATTTTTAAATATTTTAAAATTTCCCTTATCTTTTAAAGCAAATAAGAAGGTTTTTCTCCTTAATTTATTAAAATTATAATTAAGTTTTGAAATATTTATTTCTTCTTTTAT
>JAYPCO010000018.1:5700-23443 GCA_038124765.1 Alphaproteobacteria bacterium
ATAAAATTTGAGTTAAATTTATTTAAATACTTATTAAGTAACTTAAAATCATCTTTTATATGAATGAAGTTATTTATTTTTTGATGATTTTTTAATAAAAAATCTCTCAAATACTCACCATTAGTGGGTTTGATAAAATGATCTTTTGTAAATTCACTTCCTGTTGAAATAATACTAAATGTTAAAGGTTTTTGTATTTTTGATTTTAAATTTTTTAAACTTTTAATTACTGATAAATCTTTATAATTTAAATATGAATTCCTTTTTGAAATAGAAGTATTTTTTTTAAATATATGCCCCTTTGGTCGTATAAATTTCTCTTTAAAATTATAATTAATGCAATGAATTTCATTTTTGTTTTTAAATATATATTCTAATGGAATGATATATTTAATATTTTGAGGTATTAAAGAACCTGTTTTAACTTCAACACATTGATTTTTTTGAATTTTATAATCAATGTATTTATTTAATGAGGTAGTACCTATATTTTTATATCTTTTAGATTTATTAATTACCCCATATCCATCCATAGATGATTGATTATAAGGAGGTATATTAACTTTTATTTTTTCTATTGAGTTAACAAAATGGCTAGTATTTAATTTGCTAATTGAAATTGTTGTGTAATCTTTTTTGGGAAGATTTATTGATATTTTTTTTATAGCTTGAAAAATGTCATCCAATGTTATTTTTCCCACCTCTTTTTTTCGTTATCTCGATAGAATGAATAAGTATTTTTTGTTTATAGGATTTGAGCATATCAAATAAAGTTAACGCCGCAGTTGATACTGCATTCAAAGCTTCTATTTCTAATCCGGTTGTATAATTTGATTTAACAAGGCTTTTTATTTCAATTAATTGATCATTTTTAAGTTCAAAACTTAAACTTATATAGTCTATAGGAATATTATGGGTTAGGGGTATTAAATTAGAAGTATTTTTTGCGGCAAGTACCCCTGCTATTTTTGCTGTAGTAGATAATTTATCAAATATTTTTTGATCTTTTTTTAAAATTTGAAAAAGTTTTTTATTAATTTTTACTAATCCCTTTGCTTCTGCAATTCTTTTAGTTTTACTCTTATTAGAAATATCAACCATTTCTATTTTTTTATTTTTTTTATTAAAATGCGTTAATTCCATTATGATTTAAATAATTTATTTATATATAAAATTTTATTTTCAGTATTTAAAATACTACCTCCAATCAAAAATGTTGAAATTGAAGAGTGAGACTTTATTTTTTTTATATTAGAAGCATTAATTCCACTTTCGCTAACAATTAAAGTATCATCTAATTTTTTAGACAAATTTAGAGATTTATTTATATCTATTCTCTGTTCTCTTAAATTTCTATTATTTATACCTATTAGGTCGGGTTTAATACCTTTTAATTTATTTAATTCAAATTCACTTTCCACTTCAATAAGAACATCTAGGCTCAATTTTTTACTATAATTAAATAGATCCTTTAATTGTTTTTTTGTTAATATTTTTGCAATCAATAATATCGCATCAGCGCCATATAGTTTGGACTCTAATACTTGTGTTTTATCTATTATAAAATCTTTTCTAATTAATGGTTTTTTAGTCATTTTTTTAGCCACTATTAGGTCATTGAGACTGCCGCCGAAATGATGATCTGTTAGTATTGAAATACAACAGCAATTGGATTTATCATAAGCACTTATAACATCATATATGTTTTTAACTTTTTTAAACTTTTTAACACTAGGACTAAACCTTTTGAATTCTGCAATTAATGCATTATTACCACTTCTAATTGTTTTTTTTATCTCATTTATAAAATTTGATTTTTTTTTGATGGTAAATTTTAATTGTTTTTGTTTTAAGTAAAAATTATGATTTTTTTTTTCTAAAACTATTTTATCTAATATATTCATTTGCTTTGTAGTTTAGTTAAATGCGAGTAAGCTACTCCCTTATCAAGTGCATTGGTTAGGATTTCATAACATTCATCAAATTTTAATTTTTTATTATAGGTTAGCATTCCATAAATAGAATTTATAATAACTATATCTCTATAGCTGTCCTTCTTTCCATTAAAAAGTTCTAAAAGCCTATTGGCATTATATTTTGGATCTTTACCTAGGATCTGTTTAAAATTTGGTATATGGCATAGAAATTTTTTAAAGGAATTAGGTTTAATCTCTTTTTTGACTAGACGCTTATTTATATTTGTAAAAAAAACAGTTGGAGCAAATATACTTATTTCATCAAGACCATCTTTTGAATAAAAAACATTAAAGTTATTAAGTTTTATATTCATCAAAATATTTGCTATTACTTTTGATGAAAATTCATCTGTGGTGCCGAGTAATTGATATTTAGCACTCATTGGGTTTAGGGTAGGTCCCATATAATTAAAAATAGTTTTCTTGCCAATTAGTCTTCTAACTTCAGCCACTTGACCTAAATTTGGGTAAAATAAAGGAGCATTCAAATATGTAAAATTATTTTTTTTTAATTGTTGAAGATTGATTTTGGCATCATTAGTACAAATTATTTTTAATTCATTAATTATATCACTGGATCCGCTTGATGAACTTGCTGCTCTATTTCCGTGTTTGGCTATTGGAACGCCTACGGATGCTAATAAAAGAGCAACTGTAGTTGATATATTTAGGGTTTTTAAACCATCTCCACCTGTACCACATGTATCCAAACAATTACCATCACTTGTAATTTTATTAGAATTTTCAAATATGAAACTTCTTAGATTTGTTAATATTTCAATATTATTTAGGAATTGACTTAATTGATAAATGATAATTGATTGATGGACAATATTATTGCATTCAAATAAATATCTGATTGCCTTTTTTGAATTGGATTTATTTATTTTATCAAAAATATTAAAGTTCATATTAAATCTATAAAATTATTTATTATAGTTTCTCCGTATTGCGTATCAATACTCTCAGGGTGATATTGAATTCCATAAATAGAATATAATTCATGTTTAAAGCTCATTATAATGTTATCTTCAGTTGATTTACCTGTAACAATAAGATTTGAAGGAAAGTTTTTTTGTTCTAAATAAAGTGAATGATATCGAGTTGCCTTAAAATTAGTTGGAATATTTTCAAATAACTTACATTTATTTTCTTTTATAATATTAGATATTTTACCGTGGTAGGGTTTCTTTAAAGTGCTTATTTTTGATCCAAAATATACTCCTAGAATTTGATGCCCTAAACAAACTCCCAATATTGGAATAAATGAATAAATTTTATTCACTAATTCTAAACATTCCCCTGCGTTAAATGGATTACTTGGACCAGGGGATATAACGACAGCTTTGCTATCAATAATTTTATTTATATTTTTAAATATTTGATCGTTTTTAAAAACATTTACTTTCTCTCTTTTTGCAATGTAGTGATAAAGATTGAAAGTAAAGCTATCGTAATTGTCAATAAGAGCTATCATATTTTGTGAGCTAATTTATAGGCTGCAAAAAGGGCATTTGCCTTATTGATGCATTCAAGATGTTCCTTTTCTGGATTACTGTCGTAGACAATACCAGCACCGCTTTGGGCGTAGATAGTCTTGTTTTTAATCAAAACGGTTCTTAGATTGATACAACTGTCCATATCGCCGTTAGCATCTAAGTAACATACTGCACCAGAATAAAATTCCCTATTGATGCTCTCAAGTTCCTCTAATATTTCTAGTGCTCTAATTTTGGGAGCACCAGATACTGTACCTGCAGGAAGGCCAGCATATAGGCCATCAATCGGTGATAAGTTAGGCTTCAATTCTCCAATTACGTTGCTTACTATATGCATAACATGAGAGTAATATTCTATAATATTTTTTTCAGTTACTTTTACTGAATTAGTTTTAGCTATTTGACCAACATCGTTTCTTCCTAAATCAACTAACATTAAATGTTCTGCTAATTCCTTTTGATCACTAAGCAAATCTTCTTTTAACAGCTCATCTTCTTGATTATTTTTGCCTCTTTTTCTAGTACCGGCAATAGGCCTTAGTGTAATTTTTCTATTTTTGATATTAATCATGGTCTCTGGGCTCGAGCAGATTATTTGATAATCATCTAAATTAAAAAATACCAAATAAGGGGAGGGGTTGATTGAGCGAAGAGATCGATAAAATTGAAAAGGATGAATTTTATATGGTGCTGAAAATCTTTGAGATAGCACTGCCTGAAATATTTCACCTTTGACAATTTCTTTTTTAATTTGATTGACTTTATTTATATATTCCAATTTTGTTGTATGTGATTTAAATTTACCAGCCAAATTTTTATGATTACTTTTTTGTTTAGCAAAATTACCTAATAATAATTTTTGAATTTTATAGATTGATTTTTCAGCAACTGATTTTGATTTTGAAACTTCAATTAAATGTGTTTCATTCAAAATATTATCGATGATAATTAAGTTTTTGGGTTTTACGAAATGTGCCAAAGGGATATTAATTTCATTTTTTTCAATATTATATTTAAGTTTTGGTAATGTGAATTTGCACAAATCAAATGTTAAACTTCCTACTAATATAGGTAAGGGAATTTTTTCGTTATATTTTATGGATAATTTTTGTTGGGCGTAGATTTGCCTAATAAATTTATCAGGCGACTTAATATTAATTTTTTTTTTATTGATGGTGGCTTTATTTATAAAAACTTTAATATTTTCATAGATATTAAAGAAAATAATTGAATACCTTCCTTTGTTATCTCCCCCTATGACTGACTCTAATATTGAAATATCTTGATAAATTTTTGATAATTTTTGATAAATTGTTACCGTATTTTCAGTATCTAAGAATATTTTTTTTCCATATATATTCATTAATTACTGTTTTAATAATAACTGATTATTAACTTCGATTTCTGTCTCTGTTCTTAAATGATCTATAATTTTAGAATAGATTAAGTTTATTATATTTTGTTTAATGTTTTGATCATCTAACTGACTTATAGAATTTAATTTTAGGTAAAGAACCTCATTGGGCAATTGTATTTTAACTAGCTCGTCTTTTTTAAGAGTAATTGCTTTTTCTAAATCTTCTTTTTCTAAAAAGGTATTTTTAATTGATAGAGAGTCAGTAAAATAATTAATATTAACTGTCCCTATTTGATTTAAATCTTTTTCTGTATAATTATTTAATTGATGGTTTTTGAATTGTGTAAAATTAGTTAAAAATTTATTTTTTTCATCAATACTTATATCTGTAGAATTGATCTCTTTAACAGAAAACTCATATAAAAAATTATCATTTTTTGCTAAACCATTAAGTGAGTTAAAATCAAGAAAATGATAGTCAACTGGTATAAACTTTAAAAAATTAAAAGTATTTGAATAAAAAGTTAATTTTGTTTTGTAATTTTGAATAGCATCAAGGTTTTCAAGATTTGTTATTGATTCAACCTCGGACTGGGTTAATTCATTAATAATTTCATCGTAAACTTCATCAAAGGTTTTTTGCTCTGAGTCGATAATGTTATTTAATTTTAAATAAAAATATTTATTAGCAATTTTAACTGGTTCGCTAGTACTACCTATATCTAGTCCCACCAAAACATTTTTTATATCAGGTATAATAATACTTTCTTTTATCTCTTCAAAATTTTTAAACTGGCTACCTTCTAAATTTTTAATCTCATCAAAAGAATTTGTTAATATTTCATTAGCAATAATTTGTTCATAAGAATATTTTTTCTCCGTAGTAAATTTTTGAATATTTTGATTATAGTAATCTAGGGCAACATCCTCATTAAGGATATTTTCATTGATATATTTAACTAAATCATATTGTTCAATATCAATTTGATATATTTGAAAATTTTCAAAAAATTCAGTTTCAAATTCATAATTAATAGCTGAATTGGTATCTAAAATTTCGTAAATATTAATTTCTTTTATTTTCAGCAAATCTTCATTTACTGGAAAGTCAACCAAGTTAATTACCTCTAAAGAATTATTAAATATGTCTTTATCAATTCCATTTGTTATTTCTTTTAAGTAATTTTGAAGTGTAGCCTCATCTAGATTTCTAAACATTTCATCATTATTAAGTGATTTTTTTAAAATAATCTTTTTTGAATCTTCATTAATAAAAGTTTTTTGAGCTAGATAATTAGTAAATAGCAAATCATTGATATATTGATTTATAAATTGAATTCTATGATAGATTTCTTCTTGATCGGATAGATTTGTTAATTCGTTATTTGCTTTATACGTATCCAGTTCTCTTAAAAATTCACTCTCAGTTATTTTATTCTTTCCTACTTTCAATACGTAGCTTTGACCCAAATAAGATCCAAAACCTATAAAAAGAAAGCTTATACCAAGTGCGGCACTAAATAAGATTACAATTATTTTTTTCATCTATTAATAAATTTATAATGTGATATCAGTAAAATACTATGAAATATATAATTTTTAATTGGAAATCATATTTAAATTTATCTGAAACTTTAAAGTTAACTAAGTTAGTAAATAAATTACCAAATTCAAATAAATTTAAGTTTATATATAGTCCAAATGGATTATTTACATCCTTGATAAAATCTCACTTCCCTAAATCTAATGTAGCAACTCAGAATATCGATATATTTGGAATGGGCGCTAACACCGGTTCAATTGACATATCCTTATTAAAAGATTTAAAAATAAAATTTACTTTATTAGGTCACTCTGAAGTTAGATCTAACTTGCTTGAGTCTGATAAACTTGTCAGTAATAAATTAAATCAGTGTATGGATCATCAAATAACTCCAATTGTCTGTATTGGTGAAACACTAAGCATATATAAATCTAAAAAGACGAAATCTTTTTTGAATAAACAGATTTCAACAATTTTTTCAGATAAAAATAAATATCAAGAAGTTATACTTGCATATGAACCAATTTGGTCAATTGGAACGGGACTTACCCCTCAAATGTCTGAAATAGAGGAAATTTGTTCATATTTAACGAAAATTTTAAAAAAATATTCTTTTAAAAAAATAAATATTTTATATGGTGGTTCCGTAAATTTAGACAATATAAAAGAAATTTTAAATTTACCAAGTGTAGATGGTGTTTTAGTTGGATCTGCATCCACCAAATCATCATTTATTAATTTTTTTAAATAGAGAAAATGATTAATATTTTTTTAATAGTAAGCGGAGTTATTGGTTTAATTCTAATTCTAATTATTTTATTTCAAAAAACAGAGGGTGGTAGTTTAGGTTTAGGAACTCAGACCTCATTAACCGGCGGTATGACATCAAATAAATCATCAATGGGAGGCATGACTAAAATTACTTATGCTCTAGGTTTCGGATTTTTATTTTGGTGTTTATTCATGGGTGCTGTAATTACAAAACAATATTCATCTTCCGCAGATCTTGAAAATATTCAGGAAAATATTGCGATTGATGAAAAATTAGAGGAAAAGATTCCAGAAGTACCTAACCAGTGAAATTAATATTCGTTACCGGAGGTGTTGTATCATCACTAGGTAAGGGAATAGTCACTGCTTCACTTGCTTCTCTTTTAAGATCAAGAGGAGTAAAGTTAAAAATTCGAAAATTAGATCCCTATTTAAATGTTGACCCAGGAACGATGAGTCCGTATCAGCATGGAGAGGTTTTTGTAACTGATGATGGTTATGAAACTGATCTTGATTTAGGTCACTATGAAAGATTTACAGATATTACGTGTTCTAAAGATGACTCCATTTCCTCCGGTAAAATTTACTCAACCATAATTTCTAAAGAGAGAAAGGGTGAATACTTAGGTTCAACCGTTCAAGTAATACCACATGTCACTGAAGAAATTAAAAATTCCATTAAGAAATCTACTAAAAAAGACGACGTAGTAATTTGCGAAATAGGAGGCACTGTTGGTGATATCGAAAGCCTTCCTTTTTTAGAGGCTATAAGACAGTTTAAAAACGAAAAGCAATTTGAAACACTCTTAATTCATTTGACCTTATTGCCATACATTGCAACTTCTGGCGAAGTAAAAACGAAGCCAACTCAGCATTCTGTTAAAGAACTTTTAAATTCTGGAATTCAACCAGATATTATTGTTTGTAGAAGTAATATAAAAATTAAAACCGAAGAGATCCAAAAAATTAGTCTTTTTTGTAATGTTCCCTCAAACGCGGTAATACCTTCCTATGATGTTGAAAGTATTTACCAAGTACCTGGTTTGCTATCTAAATCTAAATTAGATGATTTGGTAATTAAAAAGTTAAATATCAAAGTAAGTAAAAAAAAGAATTTAACTCAATGGACAAATTTTGAAATTTTAGAAAGCAGAGCCAAGGAAGATTTAAATATATTCATCATAGGTAAATATGTTCATCTTAAGGATAGCTATAAATCATTATATGAAGCTATTTATCATGCGGGTGTTCATAATAAAGCAAATGTTAAAATTAAATGGCTAGACTCCGAAACTATCAACAGAAAAAATGTTTCTGAATTACTAAAAAATGCCAATGGAATATTAATTCCAGGTGGCTTTGGTAATAGGGGAATTTCAGGAAAATTAGAGGCGATTAAGTTTGCTCGTGAAAAACAAATTCCTTTTTTAGGAATATGTCTTGGAATGCAATTATCTATATTAGAATTTGCAAAAAATGTTTTAAAAATTAAAAACTCTGGAAGTTCAGAATTTGGTAAATATAAATACAATTTTATATCTCTAATGACAGAGTGGAATCAAAAAAATAAGTTAGTTAAACGTTCAAAGGATAATGATTTGGGGGCATCTATGCGTCTTGGATCTTACCCTTGTCATATTAAACCCAAATCACTAGCCTCTAAGATTTATAAAAAGAAATTAATTCATGAACGACACAGACATCGATATGAAGTAAATCCAAAATATAGAAACTTATTAGAGAAAAAAGGATTATCTTTTTCTGGTTTTTCAAAAGATAAAAAACTTTTGGAAATTATTGAAATATCTAACCATAAATGGTTTTTTGGTGTTCAATTCCATCCTGAACTAAAGTCCAAACCTTTTAAACCCCATCCAATTTTTTTATCTTTCGTGAAAAACAGTTTAATTTATAAAAATGGTTAATAAAGTAAGCCTTAATAATTTTATCATAAAGAATGATACAGATAGACTGACTCTAATAGCGGGTCCTTGTTTATTAGAGAGTGAAAAATTAGTCTACAATGTTGCCAATAAGTTAGTTCAATATTCTAAAAAAGAAAAATTTAATCTTATTTTTAAATGTAGTTTTGATAAAGCTAATAGAAGCTCAGATAATACAACTAGAAATAAAATGAACTTAGATAAATCATTAAATATAATGAAGAATTTAAAAAAAGATTTAAATATTCCTATTACATCTGATGTTCATGAAACTCATCAGATTGATAAATTAGCAGAAATTTTAGATATAATTCAAATACCAGCTTTTTTATGTAGGCAAACTGATTTAATTAAAGCAGCTGCCCAGACTAAAAAAATAGTCAATGTTAAGAAAGGTCAGTTTTTATCTCACAATGAGGTGAAAAATATAATTAGCAAAATTGAAAATGAAAATAATAAAAAAATTCTTATTACCGAAAGAGGTAATTCGTTTGGTTATAACTATTTAGTAAATGACTTTAAAGGAATTCATTTAATGAAAAGTTTTAACTACCCCGTTATTTTTGACTCTACTCATAGTGTTCAAATTCCGGGGGGGATGGGTTCAAAAAGTGGAGGAGCTAGGGAGTATGTTTTTCCATTATCTAAAGCTGCTGCTGCATTAAGGTTAGCAGGCTTTTTTATCGAAACACATCCAAATCCTGAGAGGGCGCTAAGTGACGGACCCAATATGGTTTATCTAAGCAAAATGCCTAATCTTTTAAAATCAATTAACAAAATCAATAAGGCGGCTATATAAAATGAAAATTACAAGAATACATGCAAGAGAAATTTTTGACAGTAGAGGGAACCCGACTGTAGAGTGTGAAATGATGATTGAGGGTATATCGTACCCTTTTAGGGGCATGGTACCCTCTGGTGCTTCGACTGGAAAATTTGAAGCTTTAGAACTCAGAGATGGTGATAAAACTAGGATGGGTGGGAAAGGAGTTCTAAAAGCAGTTTCAAATGTTAATGAACTAATTAAACCCCATATTTTAAATAAAAGTTTTTCTGATTACTCTGATTTTGATAATAATCTAATTTCCCTAGATGGAACTGAAAACAAGTCTAAATTTGGAGCTAATGCAATTTTA
The DNA here is from genome assembly GCA_038124765.1 of Alphaproteobacteria bacterium. Lineage (GTDB taxonomy): Bacteria > Pseudomonadota > Alphaproteobacteria > HIMB59 > HIMB59 > HIMB59. The sequence continues at coordinate 15,926 of JAYPCO010000018.1, forward strand.
TCTCTCAGTTTAGCTTACTATAAAGCTTGGTCTTATAAGAACTTTGGTGCTGTTTTTCTCTCCCAAGGTATTGATAACTTAAATATCCCAGTTCCTATGTTAAACGTTATTAATGGAGGACAACATGCAGATAACGATGTCGACTTCCAAGAGTTTATGATACTTCCAATAGGATTTAATTCATTAACAGAAGCTCTCTCTGCCACTCATGCAGTAATCTCAAATATTAAAAAAGAACTTAAAAGTAGAAATCTTAATACAAACTTAGGTGATGAGGGTGGCTTTGCTCCTAATTTAAAATCTCATTTGGATGTTTTAGACTTAATATGTAATTCCATTGTAACAGCGGGTTATAAATTAAATGATCACTTTAAAATTTCATTAGATGCAGCATCGAGTGAGTTTTATTCAAATGGCAAATACGAGTTCGAAGGTAATTCTTATAGCACCAATGAAATGATAGATGTTTATGAAAATATTTGCAAAAATTATCCTATATTCTCTATCGAAGATGCTTTAAATGAAGAAGATTACGATGGTTGGGTTGCCATAACCTCAAAGCTTGGAAATAAAATTAAATTGGTAGGGGACGACTTGTTTGTAACAAATATTAAAAAATTACAAACTGGAATAGATCAAAAACAAGCTAACAGTATATTAATTAAGCTTAATCAAATTGGCACAGTCACTGAAACTTTACATGCAATTAAACTTGCCACCGATAATAATTTTGCATCAATTATGTCTCATCGTTCAGGAGAAACAGAAGACTCCTTTATTTCTGATCTTGCTGTTGCTTCAGCTTGTCCTCTCATTAAAACTGGTTCTCTAGCTCGTTCAGATCGTGTTGCAAAATATAATCAGCTACTTAGAATATCCGAAAATGATTCAATTAAAGGGTATGCAGGTAGCTTAAATGAAATATTTAAGAGCTAATAGCTTAATCAATATTTTTTTTATTTTTGTATTAATTTATCTACTTTACCACACTATTTACGGTAAATTTAATATTGGAAATTATTTGATTTATATATTTGAGGAGAAATTGTATACCGATATGATTAAACATTTAGATCAAGATATGTTAGATTTAAATATTGATTTAAACTCGTTTTATACAAACAAAGATGACTATATTGATGAAATATCAAAACAATATAACCCTAATCCAGTAGAAGGCGAATTAATTATAAAGTTAGACTAATGGCAAAAAAAATAAGCAATTCTTTTACTAATGATGAGTTAATTTATTTTTATGAAAAAATGTTCATGATTAGAAAGTTTGAAGAAAAAGCTGCGCAATTATATGGTTCTGGAAAAATTGGAGGTTTTCTTCATTTATACATTGGCCAAGAAGCTGTGGTTGTTGGTATCTTATCTTCAATTAAATCAGAGGATACTGTTGTAACGTCCTATCGTGACCATGGGCATATTATCGCCAGAGGCGTTGATCCTAAACAGGTAATGGCTGAGCTTACTGGAAGATCAACCGGTATCTCAAAAGGCAAAGGTGGATCTATGCATATGTTTTCAAAAGAAAATCGATTTTATGGCGGTCATGGGATTGTTGGCGCTCAAGTTCCAATTGGAGTTGGATTGGCCTTTGCACATAAATATAGAGAAAATAATAATATAAGTAGGGTATATGTGGGTGATGGTGCCATGAGTAATGGTCAAGTATTCGAGTCTTTCAATTTAGCCTCTCTATGGGAATTGCCAGTATTATTCATTATTGAAAACAATAAATATGCTATGGGCACAGCTGTGACTCGCTCAGCAGCTGGTAACGATTTATATGATCGTGCTGGAACATTTGGAATTAAAGGTGAAAAAGTTGATGGAATGAATTTTTTTGAAGTTAGTAATGCTGCCATAAGAGCCAGAGATTATATTTATGAAAATAAAAAACCATATGTAATTGAGATGGATACATACCGTTTTAGAGGCCATTCGATGTCAGATCCAGGTCAATACCGATCTAAAGATGAAGTATCAGAAATGAAGGAAAATGACCCCTTAATAACTATGAAGAAAAAATTGATTGATGAATTTAAAGTCGATGAAAAAGAAATAAACGAATTAGAATTAAAAATTAAAAAAGAGGTAAAAGAAATTGAAAAGTATGCCTTAGATTCACCTCTTCCAGAATTAAAAGAATTATTCACTGAGGTTTATTTATGAAGATATTACTACCGGCATTATCACCTACTATGGAAACAGGTAATTTGGTAAAGTGGCTTGTTAAAGAAGGTCAGACGATTTCTTCAGGTGATATTTTAGCTGAAATAGAAACTGACAAGGCAACTATGGAGCTAGAGTCTCCAGAGGATGGACTATTAAGCAAAATATTAATCAACGAAGGATCAGAAAATATTCCTGTAAACACACCGTTGGCAGTATTATCAATCGATGGGGAAGATGAAGAGGTTACAGAAAGCGATAGCTCTCAGACTTTAAATACTAAAATTTCTCAAGAAACTATTTCCGATAAACTGATAGATAATAATATTCAAATAATTCCGAATTATTCAGGCACTGCAGAAAATGTAAAAAAATATACTGAAAAAGACATGACCATGAGAGAGGCATTAAATTTAGCTATTGTTGAAGAAATGTCTGCCGATAAGGATATTTTCATATTGGGTGAAGAGGTGGCTCAGTATGACGGAGCCTATAAAGTTACTCAAGGGCTTTTAGAGAAATTTGGAGCAAAAAGAGTAATTGATACTCCAATTTCAGAACATGGTTTTACAGGTCTGGCTGTTGGTGCGGCAATGGCAGGATTAAAACCAATTTGTGAATTCATGACCTTTAATTTCTCGATGCAGGCAATTGACCAAATTATTAATTCTGCTGCAAAAACACTTTATATGTCAGGTGGAGAAATCAATGTTCCTATAGTTTTCAGGGGACCCAATGGCGCAGCTGCAAGAGTAGGGGCTCAACATAGTCAGTGTTTTATTTCATGGTTTGCTCATATCCCTGGGTTAATTGTTGTTGCACCTTCCAATGCAAGAGATGCCAAAGGTTTATTAAAAACTTCTATCAGAAATCCCAATCCAGTTATTTTTTTAGAACATGAATTACTTTATAAAGAAAAAACATTAGTTCCTGTAGAAGATGATTTCCTAATACCTCTCGGCAAAGCTAACATATTAAAAGAAGGCAGTGACTTAACTATCATCGGTTTTAGCATGAGTGTCCAAAGAATAATGAATGCATTACCAGAGATTAATAATTTAAATATTAACGCTGAAATTATTGATCTGCGGTCTATTAAACCACTAGATGAAGAAACGATATATAACTCAATTAAGAAAACTAATAGAGTTGTTATCATTGAGGATGGTTGGGGTAATACTAGTTTTGGATCTCATTTGTCATATTTGATTCAATTAAATTGTTTTGATTATTTAGATGCTGAGGTTGTCAAAGTTAGTGGCAAGGATGTCCCAATGCCCTATGCTGAAAATTTAGAGGCACTCGCTTTACCATCAACAAATGAAATCGTCCAAGCAGTAAAAAAAGTTTTATATAAAAATTAATGTTTTACGAAGTAACCCTTCCATCTTTATCTCCTACTATGGAGGAAGGAAAAATAGTTAAATGGTTAAAAAAAGAAAAAGATAGTATTTTAAGCGGAGAGGTAATATTTGAAGTTGAAACAGATAAGGCCACTATGGAATATGAATCTCCTGAAGATGGCTTTATTGCTTCTATAATTGTAAAAGAAAACTCCATAGCTAAAGTTAATGAAATAGTTGCAATCATTAGCGATTCAATTGATTTTAAACAACCCGAATTAATCGATTACGTAAATTCACTCAATAAAACTTCATCTCCAAAAGGCAATGAAAATCCGACTGAGCAAGTCTCACAAATAAAATTTTCAAAAAATTCCAATAAAGAATTTGAAATACAAATTACACCTTTAGCTAAAAAAATTGCTCTTAAAAATAATATAGATCTTTCCTCCATCAAACCCACTATGAGAAGGATAAGAACATCAGACTTGGTTCAAAATAATTCTTTAAACACATCGAGTACTGATAGAGTTTTTATCTCTCCTTATGCTAGAAAATTAGCTGATAATGACTCTATTGATTTAAAGCTTATTAAAGGAACAGGCCCATTGAATAGAATTATTAGTAGAGATATTATCAATCGAGATATGACAGATGGAAATTTACAAATAAATAAGTTAAGACAGGCAATAGCAAAAGCTACTCTATCTTCAAAACAAAATATTCCGCATTTTTACTTAAATTCAAAAGTCAATATGAATGAAGTTCTAAGTTTTAGAAAAAAAGAGAAACAAAAAGGAAATAAATATTCTTTTAATGCTATTTTGATGAATGCTATATCAAAAGCATTTAAATCCTTCCCTAACTCTAATTGCACTTATAAGACAAATGGAGAATTTATTATTAATTCCAATCATAATATTGGAATAGCCGTTGATTCAGAAGCAGGATTAAAAATGCCAGTCTTAAAAAATATTGAAAAAAATAATTTAGATGAGCTAAATAATAATCTAAATAGGTTAATCTCAATCACTAGGGATAATAAACTTACACCTTCTGATTTAAGTGATGGCGTGATTAGCATTTCAAATCTTGGTTCCTATAATATTCGAAGTTTCGATGCAATTATTCTACCTGGACAAACGTATATTTTAGCTGTTGGGCAGATTTTTGAAGATGTATATGTTAACAAAGGTAAAATTGAAATTGCAAGTTTTGTTAATTTAACGCTTTCTTGCGATCATCGAGCTGTGGATGGAGTTTTGGCATCACAGTTTTTTTCTAGCTTAGTTCAAAATTTGGAGAAAATATCAAATGAATAATAAATACGATGTGTCAATTATTGGCGGAGGTCCTGGCGGGTATGTAGCAGCAATTAAGGCTTCCCAACTTGGATTAAAAGTTGCTCTCTTTGAAGAATTCCAATTGGGAGGAGTTTGCCTTAACTGGGGCTGTATACCAACTAAATCACTACTTCACTCTGCGGAATTTATGGAAGAAGCAAAGCATTTCGGGTTACAACCTGAACATTTAAAATCAATTACACTTGAAAAAATTGTTGAATTATCACGAACCGCTTCCTCGAATTTATCTAAAGGGGTTTCTTCTTTAATGAAAAAAAATAAAGTTGATGTATTTACAATCAAAGCAATGCCAATAAAGAAAGATGATATATTTTTGGTTAAAGGCGATGGTATAGAAATACATTCAGATAAAGTAATTCTTGCCACGGGCTGCAAACCCAGAAGTATTGGTGGGCAAAAATTTACAGATTTAATTTGGAGCTCCAAAGAGGCAATGATACCAAAATTCCTTCCCAAAAAACTTTCAATTATTGGCTCTGGGGCGATTGGTATTGAGTATGCAAGTATATATAATGCGCTAGGGTCTGAAGTAACTGTTTTTGAATCACAAGACCGTATTCTTCCACAATTTGACACTGATATCTCAATAGAGGCAAAGAAAATTTTTGAAAAAAAAGGTATTAATTTTGAGTTAAATGCCAATATTGTATCAATAAATGAAAAATCAAAAAAAGTTATTATTTTAAATAATGAAAAATCTGTTGAGTCTGATGCATTGATAATTTCTATAGGTGTAATTCCTAATATCGATCCTAAAACAGTTGATGATTTAAAAATCGATTTAGATAAAGGTGGATATATTAATACAAACCAAAACTATGAAACAAATATCAAAAATTTGTATGCAATTGGAGATATAATTGGCGGCCCTTGGTTGGCTCACAAGGCTATGCACGATGCTGTGAATTGTGTTAACTATATTTCCAATAATAAACCTGTTCATAAACCCTTAGAACACTCTATTCCAGGTTGTATTTATAGCCTTCCACAAATTGCTTGTGTAGGTTACACGGAACAACAATTGAAAGATAACAAAACCCCCTATAAAAAAGGAAATTTTCCTTTTCTTGCCAATGGTAAATCTCAAACAATGTCTAACTCCTTTGGATTTGTAAAAACGCTTTTTAATTCTGACACAGGAGAGTTTTTAGGCGCACATCTTATTGGACCCGATGTTACAGAAATGATATCTACTTTTGGTTTAGCATTGACATCTGAATCTACCGAGGATGAATTTATAAATACTATTTTTGCCCATCCTACACTTTCAGAGTCTATTCATGAGAGTGTGCTTGCCGCTTTTGATAAGCCACTTCATTTTTAATCTTGATAAGACATCCAGAAAAACAAAAGAACTTTAATCCTACAACTTTAAAAAAACCCAATTGGATTAAAGTCAGAGCACCAAACAGCGCTGAGTACCAAGATACTTTAAATCTTATTCAAAAGTATAAACTTAATACAGTCTGTCAGGAAGCTGCATGTCCAAATATAGGTGAATGTTGGTCAAAAAAACATGCAACTTTTATGATTTTAGGCGATACTTGCACTAGAGCGTGTTCATTTTGCAATGTAAAAACTGGCAAACCTTTCGGAATAGACCCTTTAGAGCCATTAAATATAGCAAAGTCAGTTAACTACTTAAAGCTAAAGCATGTTGTCATTACAAGTGTTGACAGAGACGATCTACCTGATGGCGGGGCTTACCAATTCATTAATACAATTCAGTACATTAGAGAACTATCACCTGAAACTACTATTGAAATTTTAACTCCTGATTTCTTGAGAAAAGGAGATATTTTTAAAAAAATTGTTGAAGTAAAACCAGATGTTTTTAATCACAATATAGAAACAGTAAGTAGACTCTATAAACATATTAGACCTGGCTCTATTTATGCTGAAAGTCTCAATTTACTCAAAAATGTTAAATCACAGGATAATAAAGTTTTTACTAAATCTGGATTAATGGTTGGATTGGGTGAAACATTTGATGAAATTCTTAACTTACTCAACGATTTACTGCATCATAAGGTAGACTTTGTAACAATTGGCCAATATTTACAACCGAGTGTACACCACGAAAAAGTACACAAATTTTATACCCCAGAGGAATTTAGAGAATTATATGATTATTGTATTAAAATAGGTTTTAAAATGGTTTCAGCATCGCCGCTAACAAGATCCAGTTACCATGCAGATGATGATTTTAAAAAACTAAAAAACAGTCTTTAATCTCCAATTAAAGAAATATTTGACCAACAGGCGATAAACTTTCCCTCTCCAATTAAACCAGATTTTTCATTTGTCGTTGCTTTTATTGTAATATTATCTGTTTTAAGTATTTTAACTAACCTAATTTTAATTTTATTGTAATAAGGATTTATTTTAGGATATTCAGACACAATCATTAAATCAACATTATTTATTTTGAATTTATTTTCTTGCATTTTTTGCAATGCAAAATTTAAAAAGTCTATTGAGTTTCTTTTTTTATTTATTTTATTGTTAGGGAAGTATGTACCTATATCTCTTTTAGAAATCGCCCCTAGAATTGAATCAGTAATTGCATGTAAAATTACATCTCCATCAGAATGAGAAATTATTTCTATTTTTGATTTTATAGGAGTAGC
>JAYPCO010000019.1:0-19413 GCA_038124765.1 Alphaproteobacteria bacterium
CCTAATGAGGCATTTAAAATAGGTGATAAATTAGATCCTATTTCAATGTATATGAATGATGTGTTTACGGTGCCCACTAGTTTAGCTGGACTCCCTGGAATTTCTTTACCCTCAGGTTTAAGTTCAAATGGACTGCCACTAGGAATTCAAATTATTGGCAATTACTTTCAGGAAAAAAATCTTCTCAAATTATCTTCGTTGGTAGAAAAGGAATTAGCTTTTAATGAATAATAATTGGGAAATGGTAATTGGTTTAGAAGTACATGCTCAATTAAAAACTAATTCTAAATTATTTTCTTCTACTCCTAATCATTTTGGCTCCGAGCCTAACGAAAATGTTAATTTTATAGACTCAGGAATGCCCGGTATGCTTCCTGTTTTAAATTTTGGTTGTATCGAAAAAGCAATAAAAACAGGTTTTGCTTTAAACTTTACTATTAATAAGTACTCGGTTTTTGAAAGAAAGAATTATTTCTATCCTGACTTGCCTCAAGGGTATCAAATAAGTCAGTTTGAATATCCAATCTTATCAGAGGGTTTTATTGAAATTGATCAGAGCAATAATGAAAAAAAGAAAATTAGAATTGAAAGAGCTCATCTCGAGCAGGATGCAGGTAAAAGTATCCATGACATAGATCCTAAATATAGTTTTATAGACTTAAATAGAGTTGGGACACCTTTGTTAGAAATTGTTTCTTATCCAGACTTGTCCTCTGCAGATGATGTTGTGAACTATATGTCCTCATTAAGACAAATTTTAATGTACATAGATGTTTGTGATGGAAATATGCAGGAAGGCTCATTAAGAGCAGATGTTAATTTGTCAGTAAGGAGACCAGGAGAAGACCTAGGTACACGCTGTGAAATTAAAAATTTAAACTCTTTTAAATTCATAAGACAGGCAATTGAGTTTGAATCTCAAAGGCAAATTGAAATTATTGAGGCTGGAGGAAAGATTGAGCAGAATACAATGCTCTTTGATACCAGCACGGGCGAAACTAGAGCAATGAGAAGCAAAGAGTTTTCCCATGACTATAGATATTTCCCTGATCCTGATTTACTTCCCATTACCTTGAATCAAGAGCAGATTGACATTATTCAACCTACAGTTGGCGAACTGCCCAATCAAAAGTTAGAAAGATATACAAATGAATTTAAAGTAGATAAAGATATTTCTAAAATAATCATTTCAGAAAAAGAAAATACAATCGTTTTTGAAAAGTTAGTCAGGGACTCAAATGTAAACCCCAAAACAATAGCGAGCTGGTTAGTTGGAGATATATTTGCTTACATTAAAGAAAATCAGCAAGATGTATCTATTCTAGAAAGTAAAACTCAAAATATAATTGAGCTCCTTCAATTAATTTCCGAAGATGTGATATCTAATAAAGTTGGCAAAGACATCCTTCCTGAAGTAATTAAGGGAACAAAGTCGCCTAAAGATTTAGTCAGAGAAATGGGTCTAGAACAGGTATCTGATACGAATGAACTTGAACAAATTATTGATAATGCCTTAGTAGGCGAAGAGGATAATATAAATAAGTTCAAGAGTGGTTCTGATAGAGTTCTGGGTTATTTTGTGGGCAAGTGTCTGAAGGCAACTAAGGGTAAGGGCAATCCGAAGTTGATTAACAAAATTTTACTTGAAAAGTTAAGCAAATAAATATTTTCAAATTATAATTATTCATATGCTATAATATGCATGACAAATAAGTAAATTTGTCTATATTGCGGCTACTGTTTAAATTAGCTTAAACCTTCGGAGAGGTGGGTGAGTGGCTGAAACCAGCGGTTTGCTAAACCGCCGTATGACGCAAGTTGTACCGAGGGTTCGAATCCCTCTCTCTCCGCCAGACTTAATTTTTAAGTGAATTTTTTAAGAAATAAGTCAAAATAGAAATGATAAAAAATCTAAAATGTTAAAAGGATCAATACCTGCAATTATTACCCCATTTGATAAAAGTGGCGAGGTTGATTTTGATTGTTTTGAAAAGCTATTGAATTGGCAAATCAAGGAAGGCATATCTGGTGTAACTGTTTGCGGAACTACTGGTGAATCTCCTACACTGTCTCATGATGAGCACATGAGATTAGTTGAGTTTGCCGTAAGTGTTGCAGGTAAAAAAATTCCAGTCATTGCTGGAACAGGTTCTAATTCAACCAAAGAAGCTTTAGAGTTTACTAAGCACGCCTTTAAATCAGGCGCTAGTTATGGATTAGTTGTGACACCTTACTACAATAAACCAAATCAGTTAGGCCTGATTAATCACTTTAAAAAGATTGCAAAAATAACACCTTTAAAACAAATCATTTATAATATCCCTGGTAGATCAATTGTTGATCTAACTTATGAAAGTTTTAAAGAGTTAAATAAAGTTTCCAACATTGTTGGTATTAAAGATGCATCCAATGATTTATCTCGACCTTTGGTGATGAGGACGTTTATGAAAAAAGATTTTAATTATTTATCAGGCGAAGATGGGACTATTGCAGGCTACTTAGCTCAAGGTGGTCACGGTTGTATATCTGTTACAGCAAATGTCGCCCCAAAGCTCACCTCTCAACTCCACTACTATTGGCAAAAAAAGAACTATAAGGAATTTGATAAAGTTAATTTAAAGTTAGCACCACTATCAAAAGTTCTTTTTAGTGAACCAAGTCCAACTCCTTCAAAGTATGCACTTTCCTTAATGGGCAAATGTACTAGCATTGTCAGAGATCCGTTAGTTGGTCTGAGTTCAAATACTAAAACACAAATTAAAAAAGTTCTCAAAGATTTAAAATTAATTTAATTGTCTATTCAAAATAGAAGAGCAAAATTTGATTACGATATCAAAGAAACCTATGTTGCCGGTTTGGTTCTAGAAAGCAATGAGGTAAAACCTTTAAGGCAAGGCAAGGCATCGCTACAATCTAGCTTTATCAATGAACAAAAAGGTGAAATTTTCATCAATAATTTTGAAATAGTAACAGTTCAAAAAAATTTTGATGCTGTCAAAAAAATCAGAACTGTTAAGAAACTGCTTTTGAATAAAAGAGAAATTCGCAAGATCATGGGTCTCTTAACCACTAAAGGCTATACGGCAGTGCCTATAGAGATATTTTTTAATGAAAAGGGTATTGCTAAAGTTCGATTTGGCGTTGGCGTGGGCAAGAAAAAGTATGATAAACGAGAAACAATTAAACAAAGAGAATGGAGTCGAAAAAAGCAAAGAATAATCAAAAATTGATTATTCACTTGCTATTTTATTAACTTTTTATATAAACCTCCCATGGCAAGAGTAACAGTAGAAGATTGTATTAAAAACGTAGATAGCCTATTCGATTTAGTCCTTCTAGCCTCTCATAGAGCAAAAGTATTAAATTCAGGCAATGAGGCCAAAGTTCCTTTGGATAATGATAAGAGCACGGTGATTGCTCTTAGAGAAATTGCTGAAGATAAAATCAGTGTGCAAGATATCAAAGAAGATATTGTAAAAAGCTATCAACTAGTTCAAGAAAAAGAAGAAGAAAACGAAGACCATCTTCTTGAAGATTAAAACTTCAATTTAGTTTATTATTGTAGCTGATGTTTAAAACCAGCTATTTTAACGATAGTTATAATGATTTCAAATCAGCCCTATCTTTAAACGACAAAAATTTTAATGAAAGCCTTTTCAAAAAGGCTATTGAAGTTGCAGAAAATTCGCACGCTGATCAATTCAGGGCGTCTGGTGACCCTTATATCATTCACCCATATGAAGTCTGTAAGTCATTAATTGATTTAAAATTAGACACCGAAACGGTTATTACAGGTTTGCTACATGATGTTATTGAAGATACTTCATTTTCAAAACAACAATTAAGTGAAACTTTTGGTGAGTCTATTTCTGAACTTGTAGATGGCTTAACTAAAATAGATTTTTTAGAAGAAAAGAAAATTACTCGATCTGAAAAAGAAGCTGAAAATTTTAGAAAATTACTTATTTCAACAGCTAAAGATATAAGAGTTTTAATTATTAAACTTGCCGATCGACTTCATAATATTAAAACCATTCATTTTTTTAAAGATGTTGAAAAAAGAAAAAGAGTAAGCAATGAAACTTTATTAATCTACGCCCCCTTAGCAGAGAGGTTGGGTTTTGAAAACTGGAAGTCAACTTTAGAAAATATTTCATTTAAGAATCTCCACCCTGATATATTCAATAGAATTAATGATAAAATTAATCTTACTTTTGAAAATTTAGAGGAAACGTTTAATAATTTAGAGACTAATCTTGATGACCTTCTCAAAAAAGAAGGGGTTGAAGCAAAAATTCAATATCGAAAAAAAAATCCGTATTCTATTTGGAAAAAGATTAATAAAAAAAACACTGATTTAAACTCCATATCTGACATTGCAGCAGTGAGAATGATCACTAAATCCACAAGGGATTGCTATAAAATACTTGGTATAATTCACAGAAATTACTCTGCTAAAATAGGAAGGACTAAAGACTATATTTCTAATCCAAAACCTAATGGTTATAGATCAATCCACACTGATATTATTTTTGATAAAAAGATTTTTGAAATTCAAATTAGATCAAGGGCAATGCATATGATTGCTGAAGATGGTATAGCTGCTCATTGGAGGTATAAATATTTAACTAAGGATACTAATTCCGAAGTTTTATACTCATGGCTGCGAGATGCTGTAAATTTTGTTGAAGAAAATGACTCTCGGCATCTAATTGTAAATAAAACCTCACAGCAATTTTTTGATGAGCAAATATATGTATTTTCTCCCAAAGGAGAATTATTTACGCTTCCTGTAGACTCAACGCCTGTAGATTTTGCCTATACCATTCATACCGATGTTGGGGATAGATGTGCTGGAGCCATAGTTAATGGTCAAGAGGTCCCATTAAATACTAAATTAAACAGCGGAGATCAAGTTGAGGTTATTTTAAATGAAAAACAATCCATCTCTCCACTTTGGATTAGATTTGTTAAAAAAGAAAAAGTTCGTGAAAAAATTAGGCATTTTTTTAGATCAAAACGTAGACGTGAATTTGAAAAATTAGGCCGAGATATACTTTATTATCTTAGTAAAGATAAAGACATTGATTTGAATGAACAAAACTTTAATGAGATTTCAAAAAATAATGATTTTAAATCTAAAAATAAACTTTACGAAAGTGTCGGGAGGGGGTTTTTGTCAAGAAGGCAACTTAGCGAATTATTTTTACCTTTCGAAAAAAGTGTTTTAAATTCAATTTTTAAATCGGACAGTATCAAAAATAAGATAAATGTTTCAAAGTATGAGAATGGCATAGCGGTCAATTTTGCAACATGCTGCTCTCCGATAAAAGGTGACGACATTATTTCAGTCATGTCTTATGGAAGAGGCTTAGTAGTCCATAGCACTATGTGTGAAAGTTTAACATACTACCATAAAGATAATTTCTATCGATCGAATTGGGGAGTTGGAAGTAGTAGCCTTAATTTAAGCTCAAGAATTAAAATAATAATTAAAAATGAACCCGGCGCATTATTTAGCATTACCTCGGTTTTTGATAAACATCATATCAATATTGAAAATATCCGAATTGCTGAAAGAACTATCAAAGCCTATACATTTATAATAGATATTAAGATTGAAAATTCTGATAAGTTAAAATTTTTATTATCTGAAATGAGTACTTTAAATCAGGTTTACAGCGTTGTAAGGCAATCACTTAATAGTTAAATGAAACTGGGCGTTAATATTGATCATATTGCTACCTTAAGAAATGCGAGAGGTCTTAATTCTCCCAGTATTTTGAGAGCATTAAAGGAATGCGAAAAAAATCATGTGGATACAATCACAGTTCATCTCAGAGAAGATAGAAGGCATATTAGGGATAGCGATCTCAGGGAATTAAAAAAACATTCTAAAACGCCTATCAACCTCGAAATGGCTTTAACGAAAGAAATGATAGAAATTGTTAAACAAATTAAACCTAATTTTATTTGTTTAGTGCCTGAAAAAAGAAATGAAATAACAACCGAGGGCGGACTAAATATAAATTCAATTAATAAAACTAACCTTAGTATGCTTTTAAGAATTTGTTCTAAATTCAATATTCAAATCAGTGCCTTTGTTAACCCTGATAAAAAAATGATCTTGCTTGCTAAAAAACTTGGTTTTCATGCAGTTGAAATTCATACCGGAGCCTTAGACAAATTAAACATAAATAAAAAAAAACTAAACAATATTAACAACATGATCAAATTTGCGCATTCCATTGAACTGGTTGTCAATATCGGCCACGGATTAAATTTTAATAATATTAAGTTAATCAAAAATAAAAAAATAATTGATACTGTTCACATCGGACATTTTATTATTTCAGAGGCAATATTCTTGTCACTTTCTAAAACTATAAAAAAATTTCAACATTTAATAAAATCATGATTATAGGTCACGGAGTCGATTTTATCGAAATTGATCGAATTCAAAAAATTTTTCAATCATCTTTTAAAGATAAATTTATTGAGAAGTATTTTAAATTTGATCTTTTTAATAAAGTTAATCCAAATCAATTATCAAATAATTTTGCAATTAAAGAAGCTTTTTCAAAAGCATTAGGATTGGGTTTTAGAAGCCCATGTTACCCAAATGAAATTGCTGTAAGTAGAAATTCATTGGGTAAACCAATTATTACACCTCAAAAATATTTAAATAAGTATTTGGTGGAAAATTATGAAAATTTTGTTATCCATGTGAGTGTAACAGATAACATTAAATATTCATTAGCATCGGTGATCATTGAAAAAATTTAAAAATTCAGTCGTAAATAATATTAAAGCTTTATTTTGGGCTTTATTGATAGCTGGTTTAATTAGATCTTTTGCGATTGAGCCTTTTAAAATTCCATCGGGTTCTATGAAGCCAAATCTCCTTGTTGGTGATTTTCTATTTGTTTCTAAATGGGATTATGGCTACTCAAGATATTCATTCCCTTTCGGCCTACCTCCCTTTAAGGGAAAATTTTTTGCTTCTGAACCTGAAAGGGGAGATATAATAGTTTTTAAATTTCCAGGTAATGAAAGTATTAACTATGTAAAAAGACTCGTAGCGCTTCCAGGAGAGACTGTCAAAGTTATCGATGGAACTATTTATATAAAGGAAAAAAATCAAAATGAGTTTAAAAAATTCAATCAAGAAAATGATGGTTTTTTCTTCGATGATCAATACAACACAGAAATCCCTCAGTTAGTTGAAAATGGTTATACTATTTTAAATCTCACTAATAGTGGGCCTTTAGATTACACACCTGAATACATTGTTCCAGAGGACAAATATTTTTTTATGGGAGATAATAGAGATAACTCTTCAGACAGTCGAGTAATGAGCGGCGTAGGTTTTGTGCCTAAAGAAAATATTATAGGAAATGTTTGGTTTATTTGGTTTTCTGTAGACACTAATTTTTCATTTACCAAGTTTTGGATGTTACCGTTTCATATTAGATATGATAGGTTATTTAAACTAGTAAAATAAATAATCTTGGACGTTATCTCGACAATAAAGAAAATTAAAAATTTTCAAGAAAGTCTTGAACATGATAGTTTTGATAAAAATAATTCTAATTCAATTAAACCATTTCAAAAATATGAATTTTTAGGCGATAGGGTATTAGGACTTATAATATCTGAGTATTTAATTCAAAAATTCAAAAGTAATAATCTTGACGAAATTTCTCGGAGGTTTATTTACCTTGTAAGAACAGCTACTTTATTTAAAATTTTTAAAAATTCTAATTTACATGATCTTTTTAAACATAAACTTGATCCTCAATCATATAAGAATAGTGTTTATGCTGATGCATTAGAGTCATTAATTGGATTTTTGTATATTGAAAAAGGTTTGGATTTTACAAAAAAAATCGTTCTAGAGCTTTGGAAGGATGAGCTTAATACATTACCTGATAAGGACCCTAAAACTTTTATTCAAGAGTATTCTCAAAAAAAATTTAAGACCATCCCCATTTACAAGGTTATTCAAGAGACGGGAACCAAGCATAAGCCTTTATTTAAAATATCTTTATCGCTAAATGAATTAACTGTTTATGCGAGCGGTGTATCGAAACAAAAAGCTGAGGTTGCAGCGGCTAAAAAAATGGCAAAGCTTTTAGAAAATACTTAACTATTGAAAAATATTACAGGTCTAATAGTCAAAGTAGATAATTTTAAAGAAAATCATCTTTCAATCGTCGTTTATTCAAACATTACAGGTAAAACGAGAATAGTAGTCTTTGGAGGAAAATCTAAAAAGAAAAATTCATCTTTTACCAAAGGAATTATCAGTGAGCTTGAAATTAACAAAGATGACGTTTGTGTAAATAATTTAATAAAAATTAATTTTAATTGGTTTTCTTTCAATAAATATCAACTTAAAACAATTGATTACTTCTGTTATTTGATTGACAGATTATTAATAGTAGAGGAAAAATCTTCAAAAGTATTAGATTTCTATAAAGATTTGATTAATAAATTAAATTCTAAAGATTTCTACTTATTAGAATTTCTGGCTTTAGAATTAGAAATTTTGAGAGTTGCTGGATATCAACCTGATTTAAACAAAAATGTTGTTAATAAAATCTTCAAGGAGTCTAACCTCAAAGATAAATATGAAAATGAGGAAATCATTCAATTAATTTCATTGGATGTTTCAAGACAAAAAGCTTTTTTTATTTTTTTAGAAAAGGTGCTGCTAAGAGTCTTGATTAATTTAAATATTAAGCTACCTTTTTCAAGAAGTGAAACAGTCAACTTTTAATAAAATTATTTACATCGCTTCAGACCACGCAGGTTTTAAATTAAAAAATTTAATCATAAGCGATTATCTTTCCAAAAAAGGTTTTCGCTTTGAAGATTTAGGACCAAAAAACGATAATTCGGTTGACTATCCAAAATTTGCAAAAAAACTTTGTAAAAAAATTAATACCCAAAGCATAGGTATTTTAATTTGTGGCACCGGTATAGGAGTGAGTATCGCCGCTAATCGTTTTAAACATATACGAGCGTCACTGTGCCATAATGTTCAAACAGCAAAACTAACAAGAAAACATAACAACTCTAACGTTATCTGCTTGCAGGGAAGACCTTTTGTAAAAAAAAATATATTTGCTATGCTCAATGTTTATTTTAAAACAGAATTTGAAGGTGGCAGACATTTAAGGAGAGTCAAACAGCTATGACATTAAGTAAGAATTTTTTCTCACAAAAATTAGAACAATCTGATAAGGAATTATATTCAAGTATTTCCAAAGAACTATCAAGACAGCAAAATCAAATAGAGTTAATTGCGTCTGAAAATATTGTTTCAAAGGCAGTTCTTGAGGCGCAAGGGTCAATAATGACTAATAAATATGCCGAAGGTTATAGTGCTAAACGCTATTATGGTGGATGTGAATTTGTTGACATAGCAGAAAACTTGGCAATTGATCGCTTAAAAAAACTTTATGGATGTGAATTTGCTAATGTTCAGCCTCACTCTGGCGCTCAGGCAAATCAAGCTGTTTTCTTAGCCTTGATCAAACCAGGTGATACAATTCTTGGTATGTCCTTAGATGCAGGTGGTCATTTAACTCATGGCTCTCGCCCAAATCAATCTGGTAAATATTTTAATGCCATTCAGTATGGAATAAATCCAGATACCTCACTGATTGATTATGATGAAGTTGAAAAATTAGCCTTAGAACATAAACCGACTTTAATTATTGCCGGAGGTTCTGCTTACCCAAGAGATATTAATTTTAAAAGATTTAGAGAAATTGCCGATAAAGTTAATGCATATCTTTTAGTTGATATGGCTCATTATTCTGGGTTAGTTGCTGCAAAGGAATACCCTGATCCACTACCGCATGCTCATATAGTTACTTCCACTACACATAAGACTATTCGTGGTCCAAGAGGCGGGATGATCTTAAGTAATGACTTAGATATCGGAAAAAAAATAAATAGTGCAGTTTTTCCTGGTTTGCAGGGAGGGCCGCTCATGCATGTTATAGCTGCAAAGGCAGTTGCTTTTGGTGAGGCTCTTCAACCTGAATTTAAGGACTACATTATTCAAGTTAAAAAAAATGCAAAAGTTTTGGGCGAAATTTTAATGTCAAATGGAATTGATATTGTTACAGGTGGTACAGACTCGCATATGATTTTAGTGGATTTGAGATCGAAGGGCGTTACAGGAAAAGACACAGAGGAAAGCTTAGAGAGAGCAGGAATGACCTGTAACAAGAATGGAGTCGCAAACGATCCTAACCCTCCTACGATTACATCAGGCATCAGACTAGGATCGCCCGCAGCTACCACTAGAGGCTTTAAAGAAGATGAATTTAAGTTCATTGGAGAGAAAATTTCAATGGTAATCAACTCACTATCATCTTCAAATTCTGATATTTCGATGATTGAAAACTCAATTAAAAAAGAAGTTTTTGAGCTTTGCTCAAGATTTCCAATTTATCAGTAATCTATGAAATGCCCATTTTGTAAAGAAAAAGAGACTTCCGTTTTAGACTCACGGCCTACTGAAGATGGCGGCGTAATTCGAAGAAGACGAATTTGTGGGTGTGAGAGGAAAGAAAGATTTACAACATTTGAAAGAGTTCAATTTCGTGAGTTTCTTGTTGTCAAAAAAAATGGTGAAAAAACTATTTTTGATCGAGATAAAATTGCAAAATCTGTTGAACTTGCTCTTCGCAAAAGACCTGTTGATATTGATACAAAAGAAAAATTAATCTCTAAAATAGTCAGAGATTTAGAAGGTATGGGAGAAAATGAAATTAGCACCAATGTTATTGGTGAAATGGTTATGCAGGGTTTATATGCACTCGATAAAGTCGCCTATGTACGTTTTGCTTCTGTCTATAGAGATTTTAGAGAAACTAAAGACTTTGAGCAGTTCCTGGGAACGCTAAACAAATCATAATTTGTTAAATCAATTTGATTTAGATTATTTAAGATCCGCAAATAATCTCTCTTATAAAAATCTTGGTAGAACGGGAGTCAACCCTTCTGTTGGATGTATAATTGTAGACTATAGCCATGATAGGAAAGGAGTTATCATTAGCTATGGTTTAACCTCCTTGAATGGTAGGCCCCATGCAGAAGTTAATGCTTTAAAAAAAATAAAAAAAAAATCATTACATGATAATTTGGTGATGTATGTAAGTTTAGAGCCTTGCTTTAAAAAAAAATCCTGTTGTGCAAAGTTAATTGCAAATTCAGGTATTAAAAAAGTAGTAATTGCATCAATTGACCCAAACCCTCTAATAAGTAAACGTGGTGTTGAATTTTTAAAATCATCTGGGATTCAAGTAGAATTGGGCCCGCAAAATTTGGATCAATTTAAAAATATCAACAAACAATTTTATTCTTTTCATATTTACAAGAAGCCTTACATAACCTTAAAATTAGCTATTAGTAAAAACGGTTATACTAAAAATTTTAAAAATAAAAATATTACAAGTAAAGATACACAATACTTTATGCATAAATTACGATTGGTTCATGACGCAATTGCGGTTGGATATAATACATTTAAAGATGACTCGCCAAGGTTGAATTGTCGACTACAAGGCGTAGAAAAAAAACCTGTTAAATTTTTAATTTCTAAAAAGCAACAAAGTTTTTACGGATTTAAAACTATCAATATTAGTAAGTTTAATACCCCCAATGATTTATTTGATTTTTTAAAGCCATACAATGTGCAAAGTCTTCTGATTGAGGGAGGCGTTAAGACTTTTAGTTATTTTATTAATTGTAATTTATTTGATGAAGTTATAATTTGCCAATCAAATAAAAATGTAGATCTATCTGATAAAAAATACATGATAAATTTCGAAAACCTTAGCAGGAAACTTAAAGTAAAATCCACTCAAAAATACGAAAATGACAAAATTTTTATTTTTAAAAAAAACTAAAAATGTTTAGCGGAATTATTCAGTCACAGGGAAAAATAAGTAAAATTAAAAAGTATGACAAATTTTGTAGTATTGAAATAATGTCAAATTTGAAAGGGTATAATCTAGGCTCTTCAGTTGCTTGTTCAGGTATATGTCTAACTATTACATCTAAAAGTCATAAAAAATTTACAGCAGATTTATCATATGAGACTCTAAATAAAACTAATGCTAAATATTGGACTGTTGGAAAAATAATTAATTTAGAAAATTCTCTTAGAATTGGCGATGAAGTATCTGGCCATTTTGTATTTGGTCATATAGATTCAACATGCCAACTAATTTCAAAATCCAAAATTGGAAAGAGTTGGTTGCTTAGATTTAAATTTCCCTCTATTTTAAAAAAATTTATATCCCAGAAAGGCTCTATTGCCGTAAATGGCATTTCATTGACAGTTAATAAAGTTAGTCTGAATACTTTTGATTGTATGATTATCCCTCATACTTATCAAAACACAGATATTCACAGCTATAAAAAGAATGAAATTGCTAATTTAGAGGTTGATATGTTAGCTAGATATGCACATTATTCAAAAAATTAATCTATGAAGCAATTTTCAAATATAGAACAAATCATTGAGGACGCACGCAATGGTAAAATGTACATCCTTGTTGACAGCGAAGACAGAGAAAATGAAGGTGATTTGATTATTCCTGCCTCATTATGCGATGCTAATCACATAAATTTTATGGCTACCCATGGAAGAGGATTGATATGCCTATCTATCACTGAGGCAAGAGCTCGAGATCTAAAATTGCCATTAATGAATCCCGATAATTGGAAAAAGAAAACTACTGCTTTTACAATATCCATTGAATCTAGTAAGAATATTACAACAGGCATCTCTGCTCACGATAGGGCGGAAACAGTAAGAGCTGCAATCAACCCTCAATTCAGACAGGGTGATATAGTTAGTCCTGGTCACATATTTCCTCTAATAGCATGGGATGGAGGGGTATTAACTCGAGCAGGTCACACAGAGGCAGCAGTCGATATTTCAAAATTAGCCGGTTTAGATGAATCCGCAGTTATCTGTGAGATAATGAATGATGACGGATCAATGGCGCGTGTTCCTGATCTACTTCCCTATGCTGAAAAACACAACATAAACATTGGCACCATTCAAGACTTAATAGCCTATCGAATTAAAAATGACATATTGATAAAAAAAATTCCTGAAAAAAATCATCAAATTAAAAATATCTACTCTGATGTTTTCGAGTTTAATATATTTGAAAATACTATTGATGGATTACGGCACGCAACACTGCATTTGGGCGATCTAGCAAAAGAAAAATCTATATTGACTAGAGTTCATCCAGTTCAGGGTTTTGATGATGTTATTATGAATTTTAATAATCCAAAAACAAAAGATCTACACGCGTCCCTTGATAAAATTAAATCCAATGGTTCAGGTATTGTTGTATTAATAAATAGTCCAATTTTGAATGATTTAGGTGAGTTATCAAATGACGAAAAGGTTAAATATTATGGACTTGGTGCACAAATACTTAAAAATTTTTCAATAAACGATATAACTGTCCTGTCTAATTCTTATGATCAAAAACTTGATTTAAGTATTTATGGGTTAAATGTAAGTAAAATTGAAAAAATATAGAATGTCCAAAAAACCTAATATTAAAATTATAGTTGCTGATTATTATAAAGATATTGCAACTAATCTTACTTCCTCAGCGGTGGAATTATTGAAGCGCAACAAGCTAAGTTATGAAATAATTTCTGTTCCAGGTGTTTACGAAATCCCTCAAATGATCAAATGGCATATTAAAGATAAATCAATCAATTGCTTCCTTGCTCTTGGTTGTGTAATAAAAGGAGATACCTACCATTTTGAGGTCATTTCTGACTCTGTGGGTAAAGCACTATTGGATTTGGTTAACAATAATAAAAGAACACTTATAGCGAATGGTATCATCAATTCTTATAATATGACTCAAGCTAAAAAACGCGCTCAAAGGAACTCATCAAAAAACAAAGGATTAGAAGCGGCTAGTGCTATGGTCAAAATGATACAATGCTTAATTTAAACAAAAATACACGATTATTCTTCTTTCAATATATTTTTCAAAGAAACTATAGCGAGGACTTCGAATTAGATGAATTTATAAAAAAAAACCTAAGAAAACGGCCGTTGAATAAAAAAAAACTCATTTCTATGAATAATTGCTTCAATGAAAATTGTCATGAAATAAAAAGTCTTATTGATGAACAAACCTTAGAAAAAACCAATAAAATCAGTATTTTTTTAATTTATGCTTATATTTCAGAGTATTTGTTAGACAAATCAAAAAAAAAGATACTCATGGGTGAATATATAAAGCTTTCTAAAGATTTTTTGACCCCCGATGAGGTTAAGTATTTTAATTTTTTATTAGATAGCGTAGCTAAAAAAGCGCCTTGAAAAAAAAATTAAAATAGAGTAACAACCTACCATGTCTCAGATACACTATTTACAATTAGTTTTATTTGCTGCGGCTGCAGCGATAATTTTTGGTATTTTTACCACATATAAAATTCTTAATTTGGACCAAGGTACTAAAAAAATGGTTCAAATCGCAAATGCAATCCAAGAGGGAGCAAAAGCATACTTAAATCGTCAATATACAACTATTGCGATAGTGGGCGCTGTTATCTTTATTGGTTTTTTTATTATTCCATTTGAAAATACATTCGATGTGCCAGTTGGTTTTTTAATTGGTGCTGTTTTATCGGGCCTCGCTGGTTATATAGGTATGAATGTATCTGTCAGAGCAAATGTGATCACTGCTCAAGCTTCTAGTGTATCTTTAAAAAAAGGTTTATCAGTTGCTTTTAATGCAGGATCAGTTACCGGACTTTTAGTAGTTGGTTTAGCTCTTGCGGGTATAGCAGGTTATTTTTACTACCTATATTTTGGTTTAGGTAGAGAGGGAAGAGAATTAATTGAGCCTTTAGTAGCTTTAGGTTTTGGATCTTCTTTGATTTCTATTTTTGCAAGACTTGGAGGAGGTATCTTTACAAAAGGCGCTGACGTTGGTGCTGACCTTGTTGGTAAGGTAGAAAAAGATATCCCAGAAGATGATCCAAGAAATCCAGCTGTGATTGCTGATAACGTAGGAGATAACGTAGGTGATTGTGCCGGGATGGCAGCTGACTTATTTGAGACATATGTTGTATCAATTGTTGCAACAATGGTTCTTGCAATTATCTTTCAAGGTAGTGTCACTGATCTTACAATTTATCCTCTTTTAATTGCTGGCTCTAGTATTTTTGCATCTATTATAGGTTCACAGTTTGTATCTGTTTCAGGACCTAAGTCATCAATTATGGGTGCTTTATATAAAGGTTTTTTTGCAACCTTAGGTGTTTCCGTATTCTTATTTGCTCTAATTACTCATTTCGCAATTGGATTTGATAAATACATGACAGTCGGAAGTAATTTTTATACTGGAATGGATTTATTCCTTTGCGCTGTATATGGCTTGGTTATTACTTTAGCAATCGTTTTTGTAACTGAGTATTATACTAGTACAGAATACAGACCTGTTAAAAGTGTAGCGGAAGCTTCACAAACTGGCCATGCAACTAACATTATCCAAGGTTTAGCGATGGGTATGGAATCCACTGCTGTTCCAGTTCTTATTATTGTCGCTGGTATTGGTGTTACTTATGCTACGGCTGGTTTATTTGGTATTGCTATCGCAGTTACCTCCATGCTTGCTTTAGCAGGTATGGTTGTTGCTTTAGATGCTTACGGACCAGTGACCGATAACGCAGGTGGTATCGCTGAAATGTCAGGTTTAAAAAAGAGCGTTAGAACTGTAACAGACGCTCTAGATGCAGTGGGAAATACAACTAAAGCTGTTACTAAAGGTTATGCAATTGGTTCAGCTGGATTAGGCGCACTTGTTTTATTTGCAGCTTATACTGAAGATTTAAAGTTTTTCAAACAATCTACTGGTAACTCTGCATTTGATGTTTCTTTTGACCTATCACAACCATATGTAATTATTGGTTTGCTATTGGGTGGTCTCCTTCCGTATTTATTCAGTGCTTTAAGTATGACTGCTGTGGGAAGGGCTGCTGGTTCAGTTGTTGTAGAAGTGAGACAGCAATTTAAAGATAAAAAAGAAATTATGTCCGGCAAAGATAAACCTGACTATGGTAGATGTGTGGATATTTTGACAAAAGCAGCTATCAAAGAAATGATCGTCCCATCTCTTCTTCCTGTTTTATCTCCAATTGTAGTTTTCTTTGGAGTTTTCTATTTAACAGGTAGTGCTAACACAGCCTTCCAAGCTCTAGGAGCATTGTTGATTGGTGTGATTGTTACAGGTTTCTTCGTTGCTATCTCCATGACCGCAGGTGGTGGTGCATGGGATAATGCTAAAAAATACATCGAAGATGGCAACCTAGGCGGTAAAGGAAGTGAGACTCATAAGGCTTCTGTGACTGGAGATACAGTTGGCGACCCTTATAAAGACACTGCAGGACCTGCTGTTAACCCAATGATTAAAATCACTAATATTGTAGCAATACTTCTATTATCGATTGTTGTTCACTTAGGGATATTTTAATTTATATCAATTTCTTCAACGGACCTTAAAACATTGTTTTCAAACTTTAGTTTTAAGGTCTTGTTGTAGATAGTTTTTTTAAAAGAAGCATTACCTTGTTCCTTGACAAGGTTATAAATCCACAAGTTCCCGGAATTTTCTTGAACTAAAGGAGAGCCAATTAACTTTGATATATTCTCTTTAGTATACTCTTGAGATTGATAATTTTGTTTAATTTCATTTAAGCTATTTTCTGAAACCCCTGAAAAATATAATTCCTTGGAACAGCTACTGATAAATATGACCGAAATTAGACTTATAGATAAAACAAAACCTTTAAACATATTCACAATAAAAACAAATAAGGTATAAGGTTGTTGAAAGCAATATTAATAATTTAATTTTGATGAATAAAATAATTGTTAATTTAGATTTACATGGGGGTGATTTTGCACCTTTATCGGTAATTGAAGGAGCTAGAATTGCTTTAGCAAAGCACAGTAATCTAGTTTTTAGACTTCATGCCGATCAACCTACTTATAATCTATATTCAAAAAAGTATTCAGATGTTTTTGAAAAAAATGAGTGGATTGAATGTGAAAATTTTATCCCTCCTGAAATGAAACCTAGCGAGGCTCTAAAAAAAGAAAATAGAAAAAGTTCTATGTCGAATGCCATAGCTTCACTAAAAGATAATAAGGATCAAATAACTGTGTCTGCAGGGAATACAGGTGCTATGTTAGCCTATTCCACAATATATCTTCGAACAATTGAAAATATCTCAAGACCGGCAATTGCATCACTTTTCCCTTCCAAGTTACATCCAGTTTGTTTTTTAGATTTAGGGGCTAACTCGGAATGCGATGCAAAAAATCTTCATGATTTTGCCTTGATGGGAAGCACTTACTATAAAATCTTATACCCAAATAGTGACTGTAAAGTTTCGTTATTAAATATTGGCTCTGAGGAGTTAAAAGGTAACAAGGTAATTCAAGAAGCAAGTGAACTTTTAAAAGATGATAGTAGTATAAATTATCAAGGTTTTATTGAAGCAAATGAGATTACCTCTACAGATAAACATATTATCGTTACTGATGGTTTTTCTGGAAATATAGCCCTCAAAACTGCTGAAGGCGTATCAGAATTTATTACTAGTTCTTTAAAAAATAACTTAACCTCTTCTTTCTATTCTAAGTTTTTATCCTACTTATTAAAAAATAATTTTAAAAAATTTAAGAACTCTATTGACCCTAGGAATTTTAATGGAGGTATATTTATTGGCGTCAATGGAATAGTTATAAAGAGTCATGGCAATGCAGACTCTCATTCTTTTGCTAATGCAATTGATTTTGGTGTTAAATGCATTAAGGCGGATTTATTAAACCAAATTAAAAAAAATGTCTCAAAATAAAATAACTAGAGAGTCTTTAGCTAATGAAATTTCAAAAGAATTTGGCATTGCTTATTCTACTGCTTATAAAAAAATAGATAATTTATTAAATATTTGGTCACAATGTTTTTTAAATAATGACTTATCAATTTCCTCTTTAGGTACTTTTCAAGTGAAAGAAAAAAATAGTAGAATTGGCAGGAATCCTAAGACAAAGGAGGAACATATTATTGAACCCAGAAGAGTCATAAGTTTCAAAAAATCCAAAAAATTAAAATTATGAGTAAAAATTACTACAATATCGATGAGATTTCTCAAATTATTGGCGAACATAAACATACAATTCGATTTTGGGAATCTAGGATATCAAAATTAAAAGTACTTAGAACCCACTCTGGTCATCGACTTTATGACTATGAAAACCTTCTTTTACTTAAAAAAATTAAACAATTATTAGATGTTCAGAAATTGACTCTAGATGGAGTAGAGGGTTATCTTTCAAAATCTAAGGTTAAAAATCATTCTAATAGTGATAAAATCAAAGGTGAATTAAAGGATTTATTAAATCTTCTAAGAAAATCCAATTAATCGGGGGTTAGCTCAGTCTGGTAGAGTGCACGTCTGGGGGGCGTGAGGTCGCTGGTTCAAGTCCAGTACCCCCGACCATAAATTAATTCTTATCTGTTGATAATCTTTTCTTATTAGCTGTACACTTATTAATAAGTTAGGGTAAAATCTAATATTATCTTAGGAGGAAACTATGAGAAAAATCTTAACATCTTTATTAGTGCTTCTTTTTCTATCTATTGGTTACTCATCTCAAGCTAAATCAATTCGAATTGCTTTAGCAGAGCCACCATCAGATGAACTAGCAGCATTTTTTGTTGCTCTTGATAGGGCAAAAGCTAATGGCTTAGAATATGAGTGGACAGCATTTGCAGATGAAGAACTTGCTATTCAATCTGTCTTAAGTGGTCAAATGGATATAGGATTTGGAACGCCTTATTCTGCAATGCAGAAATCAAAGGCACCAATTAGAATTATTTTCCAGTTGTCGAAGCTTAAGTTCTTTCCTGTTACTACAAAAGACTACAGTAAACTAGAGGATCTAAACGGTGAGCCAATTCTATTACACTCAAGAGGCGGCGGAACTGACTCTATTGCGAATGTCATTGAAGACAAACTTGGTATCAAGTTTGGTGAGCGATCATATATTTCTGGTTCTGCAAACAGAGTAGCTGCATTACTAGCAAATCAAGCGAAAGCAACAATCATCGATCTATCAAATAAAAACAAGATCATGGCATCACATGGTGACCAGTTTAATACACTTCCAATGTTTGATGTCGATGCAAGTGATGAAGCATTATTTGCTAATTTAGATTGGATTAAAGCGAATGCTGACTCTGTTGATATTTTTGTAAGTGCTCTATTGAGCGTTTATAGAGATATGGCAAAAGATCCAACTATGGTTAGAAGAGAAACTAACCCTGATGG
>JAYPCO010000020.1:0-18318 GCA_038124765.1 Alphaproteobacteria bacterium
ACCGATAAAGTACCTATTGCAACATCTAGGTATCCATCGAACTGGGAGCTTTCACACTCTAGAGCACTAGAGGTTGTAAAATTTTTCATCCAGCAAGGCCTACCAGCAAACAAACTGTCTGCAAATGGTTACGGCGAATATCAGCCAATCAACTTTGGAGATAGCCCTGAAGATTTAAAACAAAATAGAAGGATTGAGTTAAAAATTACTCAAAATTAATCGATCCACATCTTAATTATTTTATCTGGATCTTGAACTAAGCCGTTTTTAATAGGATCGCCTTTTTTAATCTTATCTACGAACTCCATCCCTTCAATCACCTCTCCCCAAGCAGTATATTGTCCATCAAGATGAGGGGCGTCATCAAAGCAAATAAAAAACTGACTATCGGCACTATTGGGATCCATTGCTCTAGCCATACTTAATGTACCTCTTTTATGAGGTGTATCATTAAACTCTGCTTTGATATTTTGGCCTGATCCACCAGTTCCATTACCAAGGGGGTCACCAGTTTGCGCCATAAAACCATCAATCACTCGATGAAATACAATTCCATCGTAAAAGCCTTGATTAACAAGTTCTTTAATTCTTTTTACATGATTAGGTGCCTTATCATCGAAGGTCTTGATTTTGACGATACCGTCTTTCAGTTCTAAATTAATAACATCCTCCTTGGAAAATAAATTGTTGGAAAAAAACAATAAAGTGATTGAAATTAAAACTTTAATTAGTTTCATTCTTGAACACTAACACAATTGGAAGTCCCAAAGAAATTAATTTTGAGATAATTGTGTCGCTATGGTGATTATTTGTTTTTTTAGTGAATTTAAACCATTAGATCTTGATGGACCTAAGTGGGAAGATAGTCCAATTTCATCAAAAAAATCCATAGGATTATCTAAAATTTCAGAGGGGGTCTCCTCGCTGTAAACAAAATAGATCAGGTAAAACAGCCCTTGTACTATTACTGAATCACTAGCGCCTTTGAGAGAAATCAGGTTATCTTTAAATTCAGGGACAACCCACAAGTTTGATGTACATCCCTGTATTCTAAATTTCTCAATTTTAAATTTTTCCTCTAAATCAGGAAGTTTTTTACCTAAATCTATTAAATACTGATATTTGTCCTCCCAATTGTCAAAATATGAGAAATCTTCCTTAATTTTGTTGATTTTTTCTTGAATTAACATAAATTCCCACAATATTAAATTAACCGATTAAGTAAAATGAAAATTAAAAGCTCACTTAAAACTGCTAAAACTAGAGATAAAAATAATCAGCTAGTTCGTCGGAAGGGTAGACTATACGTTATAAATAAATCTAACCCTAGAATGAAAGCTCGTCAGGGCTAAATTTATTTAAGATAAATATTTTTCGACTTCTAAAGCAGCCATACAACCCATGCCTGCCGCTGTAACAGCTTGTCTAAAAACTTTATCCTTTACATCTCCTGCAGCAAATACACCTTCAATGGAAGTTTGAGTACTATCAGGTTTTGTTACAATATAGCCATTTTCATCCATCTTTAATTGATCTTTAAAAAGCGATGTAGCTGGATCGTGTCCTATGGCAACAAAAACTCCATCGACAAGAATATTAGATATTTCATTGGTTTTTAAATTTCTTACATCAATCGAATTTAAATTTTCTTCGCCATTAAAGCTTTTTATTTCACTGTCCCAAATTAAATCGATTTTATGATTTTTAAAAAGGCGATCTTGTAATATTTTCTCTGCTCTAAGTTTATCGCGTCTATGAATTAATAACACTTTAGAGGCGAATTTAGTTAAAAATAAAGACTCTTCTGCAGCGCTATTTCCTCCACCAATTACAGCAACAACTTTGTCTTTGAAAAAGAAGCCATCGCAAGTCGCACATGCAGAAAGTCCATGACCTTTAAACTTATTTTCATTTTCTAATCCCAGCCATCTTGCTTGTGCCCCAGTACAAATAATTACCGTTTTTGTTTCAATAATATCTCCATTATCTAGAAAAATTTTTTTTATTTTATTTTTGAAGTCGACTTGAATAACTTGACTGTTAATTATTTTAGTTCCCACTGCGATAGATTGTTTTTGCATTTGTTCCATCAGCCATGGCCCTTGAATAGGATCCTCATAACCTGGGTAATTTTCAACATCAGTTGTAATTGTAAGTTGTCCGCCTGGTTGTAACCCACTAATTAAAATAGGATTGAGATTTGCTCTAGCGGCATATATAGCAGCCGTATAACCTGCCGGTCCGGATCCGATTATTACGACGCTATTTGTTTCAGCCATTAATTGGCCAGCTAGTAGGGAAGGTTACATAGTTGATTTGCATACACCTTCTCTCAATTTTAATCTCTTTTTTTTCTAGCCCGTGCCATGTGTTATTACCCGAGGCAAAAAAATACCCAGTATTATGTCTATACGGTATTGTTTTTACTAATTTCATATCTAAGTCATAAAAATCTGTTCCCAGATTTTCAGATTCATCATATGTATTTATAAATAACATCATGGTCATTAATTTCTCTTTAATATCTAAATGCGGTTTTAACCAAAAACCTTTTCGATCAGCTATATATTCAACTCTGATATAAGAATTAGATAAATCTTTTTTAATATAATTTTCAATAGATTGAATTACATCTTTATCGCGTAAATCTTGTATTAATTCCATTCCATTGGGCAATTTGTCAAAATTATCTTTTTCTAAAAAAACTCTTAACTTTCCATCAAGATCACCGCCACCATTATCAGCGGCACGAGTACCATCAAATGCTCTTGGCGCATCAGAAATCTTAACTTCATTTAATTCATTGATCATTCCATCTGAGAGCGGCTTATTTAACTCCCAATGAGGAAAAGGATAATCATTAGTTTTGATATTATGTAGGATCGATTCTTTAAGATGCATAATTTTGGAACCATAAATTAGATTTTATCTTATTCAAGATTTTAGTTCTTAATTCATCATTATAGGTCTCAATATTAACCTCAAAAGGCTGAAGTATTTCATCAAAAAATTTAGCATAATTGCTATTAATTAAGTTTTCTAAAAAAATACTATACCTTTGTGGAAGGTTATTTTCTTCAAATTTATAAATATAAGTGCCAATACCAGAGGATATAGATTCTGAGATCATAGAAATTGAGTCCCATGTTACAATTTGAATTGATCCTGATGAGAGTAAATCTCCATATTTTTTTGGACTAAATAATTCTTCAAATATAAATAAATTATTATTTTTAATTTCAATAATTTTATTAATTAGCTCAGAGGGTGTTCTTCTAGATGGAATAACATTTACTTTGTAATTCTTAGCCAGCCTATTAATTTCATTAATTATTTTCAGTTGAGTTTCATTGTGAAAATTAAAATATTTGTTTTTACCACCAATGATAAAATTAATAGTATCTTCTTTTTTTAAAATTTTATTAAATTCTATATTATGTAAGGCTAGTTGAGTAGAAATTGAATTTGGTGAATTTAACTTATCGTGTTCGGGACAAATAATTAAATCAAATTTACTTCTTTGAGATTTTGGATCTTGGATATGAATATTAAAAACTTTTTGATTGAATTTCTTTTTTAAATAGATTGATGCCTTTACACTTTTTTTTCCGCAACTAATGACAATCGTATTATTATCAATTTTAATTTCAGATAGGTTTTCATATGTAAATTGACTAGTAGGTATTAATTGTATGGGTAATTTACTAAAGAAAGGCTTAATCTTTAAATCAAAATTTATATGGGAAGAGCTAATAATTTTTGCTAAACCTTCAATTTGGCTCCTCATCCCAGCAGCTCCCTCGCTGATGGTTAGTATATTGAAGTTATTCAAAAAACTATTTAAATCTTACTGATTTAATTTCATAAGAGGTAACACCTTTGGGTGTTGATACCTCAATGTAGTCGCCTTTTTTTTTACCAATTAATGCTCTAGCAATTGGACTAGTAACAGAGATTTTTTTTAGATTAATATCTGCCTCAACTTCACCAACAAGTTGATATTTTGACTCTTTGTTGTCATCAAGATTGATAATACTTACGGTAGCACCAAATTTGACGATATTTCCTGATAGTTTTGAAACGTCGATTATTTCTGCCTGTGCAATTGTGCTTTCTATTTCAGCAACTCTGCCTTCTATGAAACTTTGTTTTTCTCTTGCGGCGTGATACTCAGCATTTTCAGACAAATCACCGTTACTTCTAGCATCAGAAATTGCTTTAATGATAATAGGCCGCTCAACAGTTTTTAGATGTTTAAGTTCATCAAGGAGCTTTTTCTGCCCCTCTTCTGTCATAGGTATTTTATCCATTTTATCTCTTGTAATTAATAAGTGGTAAAATCTATTGAATTTTCAATAGCAATTCAAATGAAAATTTTTCAGTGATATATATGATGATTTTGAATAGCTTTTACTGAAATTTCAGTATTTTTTAAGCTTAATATTGAGTTACATAGAATTTTTGCACTTCTTAGGTTGGTGTAGTAGGGAATATTAAGGTCTACTGCTGTTCGACGAATTGTAAAACTATCTTTTATGGCCTGCTTGTTTTCAGTAGTGTTTATTATGATATCCAGTTTTCCTTGATTAATTAATTCAACAACATGGGGGGAACCTTCTGCAACTTTGTTTACTAATTTTGATTTTAGTCCTTTTTTTTCGAGAAAATTATACGTTCCTCTTGTGCTGTAAATATCAAATCCATTTTCAATAAATAATTTAGCTATGTCTGCTGCTTCTTCTTTATCCTCATCTTTTACCGAGATGAATATATTATTTAAGGTATTAAGTTTATCTCCGCCCCGTATTTGGCCAGCCCCAATTTGGCTCTTTAAATAGGCTAGATCAAAACTCTCATCTATGCCCATGACTTCACCAGTACTTTTCATTTCGGGTCCTAGAATAACATCAGTGTTAGGAAATTTATTAAATGGAAATACTGCTTCTTTGATTGCGAAGTAGGGTAGTTTGCTCATGTCAAAATTAATTAAATCATCTGATAATTCTTTACCTACAATTAGTTCAGCTGCAATTTTTATAAAGGGAATCCCAATTGCTTTAGCTAAAAATGGAACAGTTCTACTTGCCCTTGGGTTTGCTTCAAGAATATAAATTTCTTCATCTTTAATCGCATACTGAATATTCATTAACCCAATAGTTCCCAGTTCATTAGCTAATTTAACACTAAAACTTTTGATAGAATTTATTAAATCACTGCTCAAAGAAAATGGAGGAATACTACAAGCACTATCACCAGAGTGTATACCTGCTTCTTCAATATGCTCCATGATACCGGCAATCATAGTATTACCCTTGATGTCTCTTAGAACATCCACATCAACTTCTTTGGCATCTTTTAAAAACTCATCAATCAGAATTACATTATTTTCTAATGCCCAATAGTTTTGATCTATATAATTCTGAACATCATTTATATCATTCATTTTCTCCATCATTCTCCCACCTAGTACGTACGATGGCCTCAATAAAATAGGAAAATTTAATTTAGATGATTTTTTTATAAGTTCATTTGTTCCAACTGAAATATCGCTTTTGGGTTGTTTTAGTCCGACCTTGTTTATTAAATGTTGAAATCTTTCACGATCCTCAGAGATATCTATAGCCTCAAAGGAAGTACCAAGAATTTTATAACCATTTTCTTTTAATTTATTAGCAATTCTTAGGGGGGTTTGTCCTCCAAATTGAACAACTACACCTTCTACTGAACCTATTTCATTCTCCTTATCTATAATGCTTTTTACATATTCAAAGTCTAATGGTTCAAAATATAATTTATCTGAGGTGTCATAATCAGTAGATACAGTTTCAGGGTTGCAGTTAATCATAATTGCTTGATACCCCATGTTTTGAAAAGATTTTACTGCTTGAACGCAACAGTAGTCAAATTCAATACCCTGCCCAATTCGATTAGGACCCGATCCAAGAATTATAATTTTTTTTGTATTATCCGGTCTAGCTTCGCAACTAAATTCATTAACTGACTCAGAAAAAGTTGAATACAAATATGCTGTAGATGAGTCAAATTCATTGCCGCATGTATCTACTCTTTTGAAAATTGGTTTTAAATTATTTTTATTTAATAAATCATAAATAGTTTTCACAGGTACTTTTGCTAGACTAGCAATGTGGTGATTAGAAAAACCTAATTTTTTAATTTGTATTAAGAATTCTTTATCAATATTACCTTGGGATTGAACGATCTTTTTTTCAATCTCAATAATTTCTTTAATTTCTCTTAAAAAAAATAAATCTATGTGAGTAATAGAATTAATTTCCTCTAAAGAAAAATTTCTTCTAATTGCCTCTGCAACCATAATCAATCTATCAGGTCTTTGTTTAAATAACTCTTCTTTTAAATCTTCATCTTTAAAATTTAATAAGCGATGTGTTATATCAAAACCATAATTATCTGATTCAATTGAATAAAATGCTTTTAGAATTGACTCCTTGAAACTCCTTCCGATAGACATAATTTCACCAACAGATTTCATAGCCGTATTTAGTTCGTTAGGAGTACCTTGGAATTTTTCAAAATTAAATTTTGGTACTTTTGTTACAATATAGTCAATAACAGGTTCAAAACTGGCAGGGGTTACTTTGGTTATGTCGTTTTGAAGTTCATCGAGGGTGTAGCCAATTGCAAGTAAAGCAGCAATTTTAGCTATTGGGAAACCAGTAGCTTTTGAAGCTAAAGCTGAGGAACGACTGACTCTAGGATTCATTTCAATTATTAATACCCTTCCATTTTCAGGGTTAACAGCAAACTGAACGTTCGACCCACCAGTTTCGACACCTATTTTTCTTAAAATTGCTATGCTTTGATCTCTTAGAATTTGATATTCTTTATCTGTAAGTGTAAGAGCAGGAGCTATGGTAATACTATCTCCAGTGTGAACTCCCATGGGGTCTAAATTTTCAATTGAACAAACAATAATTGAGTTATCAATCTTATCTCTAACAACTTCAAACTCAAATTCTTTCCAACCTATTAAAGACTCCTCAACTAATGTTTTATTAACGGGACTTAAATCTATAGCAATTTGAGTTTTCGATATAAACTCATCTTTGCTATAAACAATACCACCTCCTGTTCCTCCCAGTGTATAGAAGGGTCTGATTATTAATGGGTAGGCAACCTCATTTGAAAGCTTCTCCAAATCAGATTTATCATCAACAATTATGCTAAAAGGTGTTTCAAGCCCAATTTCAGTCATAGCTTTCGCAAATAACTCCCTATCCTCAGCGACGTCAATTGATTTAGGGCTTGCGCCTAGAATTTTTATAGGATTTTTTTCAAAGTAGTTTTCTTTATTAAGTTCTCGAATGATGTTTAAAGCAGTTTGACCCCCCATGGTGGGTAAAATGGCATCTGGTTTCTCAATCTCTATTATCTTTTTAACAATATCCTTGTGTATAGGTTCTATATAAGTTTTATCTGCAAATTCTGGATCAGTCATAATAGTGGCAGGATTTGAATTTATTAAGACCACTGAGTAGCCTTCCTTTTTTAATGCTTTACAAGCTTGACTGCCTGAATAATCAAACTCACAAGCTTGACCAATCACTATCGGACCCGAACCAATTACCAATATTTTCGAAATATCTTTTCTAGCGGGCATTTGCGTTTATCATTGTTAAAAATTCATCAAAAAGATACCTGCTATCATGAGGTCCTGGGCTTGATTCAGGGTGATATTGAACTGAAAACAAGGGTTGATTTTTAGCCCTCATTCCATCGACGGTATTATCAAATAGTGAAATATGAGAAATTTCTAAATCATTTGGGAAGTTTTTATCGTCAACTACGAAACCATGATTTTGAGAGGTAATTTCAACTTTGTTTGTCTTTAAATTTTTCACAGGGTGATTGCCTCCTCGGTGACCTTTTTCCATTCTTTTTGTAGTGGCGTTAAAAGCTAAGCTTAAAATTTGATGACCCAAACAAATCCCAAATGTAGGAATTTTATTTTTTATAATTTTATCAAGTTCAAATTTAATATTTTCATATATTTTTAAGGGATCTCCAGGGCCATTACTTAAAAAAATTCCATCAACTTTATAAGATAAAATTTCTTCTGCTTTAAAATTCATATCAAATTCAATTAAGTCACAGTTTCTACTTATAAAATTATTTTTTATATTATCTTTTGCGCCAAAATTAAGAAAAGCAATTTTTAAACTATTTTTTTTATCTAAATTGTTTTTTTTAGACAGTTCTTTAGTGTAATCCTTAATGACGTCGTTTTCTTCAAGAGTAGGGGTATTGTTAATTTGATCTAAAAGATGATTAATTGAATTCTTGTTAAAGTAATCCTCACTACAAATCATAATATTTTTAGGACCATATGTTCGAATTATTTTTGTTAGCTCCCTAGTATCTATATCAAAAAAGGCACTTGAATTTTGCTCTAGTAGCCATTCGGTAAAATCTTTTTTTGCTCTCCAGTTAGAGGAGGAATTAAATATTTCTTTGCAAATTAACCCTGAGGCATGGATTTTCCAAGATTCATAATCTTCTTCATTACAACCGACAATCCCAATTAGGGGAAAAGTAAATGTAATTAATTGCGATTTATATGATGGGTCGGTTAATATTTCTTGGTAACCAGTCATACTGGTATTGAAACAAATCTCAGCAATTTCAAAGGCTTTTTTTGATAGAAACTTGCCTTTAAAAATAAATTCTTTGTTATAAATTAAGTAACCGTTTTGATAATTATTTTCAAATTTATTATCATTTACGGTCATATTAAATCATGTGTATTAGTATATTATTAAGAGGGAAATTCAAATGAGTTTGGCAGAAAATTTAAATAATGATGTTAAAAATGCTTTAAAAGAGGGGGATAAAAAAAAACTTTCTATTTCTAGATATCTTTTTTCAGAATTAAAAAACTTTCTAATAAAAGAGAATCTAGATCGTGATTTAAAAAATGTATCGGATGATAACTTTATAAAAATTCTTAAAACTCAAATTAAGCAAAAAAAAGAATCACTTGAGTTTGCCGAAAAAGCTGCAAATCAGGAAAAGATAGCTGAAATAAAATACGATATAGAATATTTAAGTTCCTATTTGCCAAATACCTTAAATGAGGAACAAACACAAAAAGTGATTAAAGACTATATTAACGCTAATAATTTTTCAGAAAATGATTTTGGTAAAATTATGGCATTGATTAAGGAAAATTATGCTAGTTCAATTGAAATGAGCCTAGCCTCAAAAATAATTAAAAATTATTTCAAAGAATGACAGATGATAATATTAAAGAGGTTATAAATAGAACATCTATAGTTGATATCATTAACACTACAATACCTTTAAAGAAAAAAGGTAATAATTATTTTGGCCTAAGTCCTTTTAAGAATGAAAAAACCCCTTCATTTTCTGTTAATGAAGAAAAAAAAATATTCCATTGTTTTAGCACAGGCGAACATGGAAATGTTATTGATTTTTTAATTAAAGTTAAGGGTTATAGTTTTAAAGATGCACTGAATGAATTAGCCAATAAAGCCGGCATAGAATTGAATTTTAAATCATCCAAAATAAATCAAACTATTTATGAAATTAATGAATTTGCAAAAAATCTATTTCATCAAAATTTGTTAAAAACACAAAAACATCTAGATTATTTAAAAAATAATAGAAAATTTAATGATGAGATAATTCAAGAATTTGAAATTGGCTCTTCGTTTAATTCATATGAAATAGAAAAAAAATTAACTCAAAAATTTGAAATTAGAGATTTAATAGCAGCGGGTTTATTTAAAAACCAAAATAAATCAAATTTATTTTTTAGAAATCGTATAATAGTTCCGATCGTAAATTTACAAAATAAAGTTTTAGGTTATGGCGCAAGAGTTATTGATGAGTCTTTGCCAAAATATATCAATACACCAGAAACTAAAATTTTTAAAAAAAGGAATATTTTATTTAATGAGAGAGTCTTAAATAAACATGAAAACAAAAAATTAATTTTAGTTGAGGGATATTTTGATGTTATCAAACTTTCTCAAAATAAAATTACAAATTGTATTGCGCCACTAGGCACAGCTATTAATGCAGATAAGCTAATTGAAATCACAAAAAAAGGCTTTGATCTTGTAATATGTCTAGATGGTGATAGCGCAGGTAGAAATGCCACATTAAGATTGATGAATAATTTATTATCAAAAGATAACTTTGAATTAGGTATTAAGTTTGTTCTAATGCCTAAAAATTATGATCCTGATCAAATGTTGGAAGTGGGAGAAAAAGAACAATTTTTAAAGCTAGTGGATAGACCCTTATCAATTGAAAAACTAATAGAAAAATATTTAGAAAAATACTCTTCAAGTGATGATATAGATACTCAATTTCAAGGAACTAAAATTCTTCAAAAATTTTTATCTAATATTTCCAATCAAGATTTAAAAAAAATATTTGAAAATCATTTTGAAAAAGTGGCTAAAAATTCTAAATCTTTAAAACCCAAATCTACTGTATCTAATACAAACCAATTTAATACTAAATCTGATTTAAAAACTAAATTCATAGCAGGTGTTATTCTATTTTATGTAGAAAATCTAAACTATAGAGATAGGATTTATGATCTTATCGCAACTGCCAATATTAGTAATCAATTTAAGGAAATTAGAGACTTAATTATTAAAAAAACTAATAAAAATCTAAACCCTGATGAAATTTATTCAATTCTAGACTCTAAAGGATTGAATTTTACAAAAAATTTACTATTTTCTAATGAGGTTCGAAGACTGTGCAGATTTGCTTCTCCTGCATTTAAAGATGATCCTTATAACGAAATTGAAAAAACAATTAATTTTATTAACAGCTAAAAAATAAATGCCAACAACCAAAAAAAAATTAGTAAAAAAAAAAGTTGTATCTAAAGATACAAAGAAAAACACAGGTTCAAAAAAAGAATTAAAAACTAAGTCGAGTCCTGAAACTAAAACAAATAAATCGACTGCTATCGAACTGATTCAAAAAGAGAATGAAGCACAGTTAAAAAATTTAATTTCAAAGGAATTTGATAAAGACTTAGCTTCAAAAGCTTCAAATTATATAAAATCATATTCTAAAATAGATGACTCAATAATCGCTATTGATGATTTTTTAAATTACATAGAAAACTTAGACGAAGATTTATTTAAACTGTTCAAGGCCTACGCAAATACTTCTGACTCAGAGATAACCATTTCAAATTCAAATGATGAGGTAGAGGAGGAAGAAAAATCAACTGGTGTTAAAAGCGATGACCCTGTCAGAATGTATCTTAAAGAGATGGGGAATGTCGAACTGCTCTCTAGAGAAGGTGAAATTGCGATTGCTAAAAGAATTGAATCTGGCCTTGATAAGATGATGAATTCAATTTTGGAATGCCCTGCATCTATTGATATTTTGAAAAAATGGATTAGTGAAGTTAAAGATAATGAAATTAATCTTCGAGAGATTGTAGATTTTGATGAATATTTTAATGAAGATAATGATCCTTATTCTAACTCTACAAAACGAAAAGAAATTCAAAAGATTATAAATGATAAGAAAAAGGCTTTGTTAAAAGAAAAACAACAATTAATGAAAGAAAAAGGTATTGAGTTTGATAAAGATAAGATGGAAGAAACATCCAATGAAGAAGAAATTGAAAATGAAAGCTTTTCAATTTCAATTATTGAAGAGTACTACAAACCAGAAATTTTAAAAAAACTTGATAGGGTATTGGTTTTATCTGAGAATATTACTAAAATTAAAAAAAATAAAAATATCTCCAAAATTAGCGATACTAAATCTTTAAAGGATTTAAAAAAATATCAGGATGAAATTCTTAATTATTTCAATGAAATTAAAATTAAACCTTATAAATTAGAGGAAATTATTGCTCACTTATATAATATTAATAAGGAAATTCAGTCAAAAGAAGTCCAAATTTTATCTATTGCCTCGCAATCTAAAGTGGCTAGAGATGTTTTTTTAAAACACCACTCACTAAAAGATACTTACACTTTATATCAAAAACATATGACTTCCTCAGATGATGCGTTTAAAGGCATGTTTCAAAAAAATAATGAAAAATTAAAAGATATTTATAAGGAAATACTTAACCTCTCTAAATTAGCAAATCAAAATACCATCGAATTTAAAGAGAAAGTTAAAGAAATACAATCAGGCCAAAGAACTGCAAATCAAGCAAAAAAAGAAATGATAGAAGCAAACTTGAGGTTAGTTATTTCAATTGCCAAAAAATATACCAATAGGGGGCTACAATTCCTTGACTTGATTCAGGAGGGTAATATCGGTTTAATGAAAGCAGTTGATAAATTTGAATATCGAAGAGGCTATAAATTTTCAACTTATGCTACTTGGTGGATTAGACAAGCTATTACTAGATCAATCGCTGACCAAGCAAGAACTATTAGAATCCCTGTACATATGATTGAAACCATTAACAAAATAGTGAGATCTAGTAGACAATTAATTTTAGAGTTAGGCAGAGAGCCAACACCAGAAGAATTATCAATTAGACTAAAAATGCCTATTGAAAAGGTCAGAAAAGTTTTAAAAATTGCAAAAGAACCGGTGAGCTTAGAAACTCCAATCGGTGATGATGATGATAGTTTCTTAGGAGATTTTATTGAAGATAAAAATGCTGTAATTCCTGAAGATGCTGTAATGCAACTTAACTTAAGAGAAACTACCACGAAAATCTTATCTACTCTGACTCCAAGGGAGGAAAGAGTGCTTAGAATGAGATTTGGTATTGGGATGTCCTCAGATCATACTTTAGAAGAAGTTGGCCAACAATTTAGTGTAACTCGTGAAAGAATTAGACAAATTGAGGCAAAAGCTCTTAGGAAATTGAAACATCCTATTAGATCTAAAAAATTGAAATCCTTTATGGATTCCTAATTATATTAAAATATATTTAACTTGTTTTTTTTATAATTGATTATATTAGTAGCAACTTCCATTATTGGGGGCCTGTAGTTCAGTTGGTTAGAACGCGGTGCTCATAACGCCGTTGTCGCAGGTTCGAGTCCTGCCGGGCCCACCAAATCTTTTAGATGTTTTCTAATTCTAAAATTAGTTTTCCAATATCATTTTTATTTTTTCTTAAAATTTTAGAAAACTCAGTTTTTTTTGTGACGAAATAAGAGGTATTCTCAATTATTACGTCTATTATTTTATAGCTTTCACTAATAGTGGCTACTTTCCAATATAGTTTTATTTTTTGATCCCCATCAATGATTTCTGATGAAATTATATAAATCCCATCATTTTGATCTATGGATAATAATTCTATGCTTCCCATGAATGAGGGGTCAGCTAAGTTGTATATAGTTTTAGTTAAATAATTTTCAAATACATTTAAATATAAATCCAAGGTGGATTGGTCTGAATTTTTTATAATTTGCTCATTTATTAGACTGAACGCTATTGATTTTACCGCAAAATTTTTTTTTACATAATTTAAATATTGATCATAATTATCATTATTTTGGTTATCGCTTACCTTCATTAATTCAAGAAAGTCATTAGATTCTTGGTAAAACCACTCGCTTATTTCTTGAGCAAATAGCTTATGACAATTTATAAGAAAAAATAAAACGAGAATAAATTTTTTAATCATTAAATAAAAAATAAGTTATATATTATTATTCAATATATATTTTTGGAACCGGTAAATCACCAACAAATTCCTTTTCAATTTGCGATTGTCTATTTTGGTAGTATATAGACTTAATCATTTCATATCGATCGCTAGAAGATTTTTTAACTTGATCTATTTGATCATCTATATTTACTCTTGCATTAAATCCTGATCCAATAGAAATATACTCACGATTAGGAATATTATTTCCAATAGGGTCTACTAAATATTCTACAACTGTTCCTCCCATATCTCTTAGATTACTTGGCCCAATAATTGGAATGACTATATATGGACCACTTCCAACCCCTCCTTTAGCAAAGGTAATACCTAGATCAGTTTTTTCTTTCTCTATGCCAATTTTATCTGCTAAGTCGTATGTGCCAATAGAGGTAAGTGTATTAATGGAAAATCTTCCAATTGATTTAAATGATTTCGAAAACTCACCCTGAAAAAAGAAAGCGATAGAGTTTATAGGTTCTTTTAAGTTACTAAAAAAATTTGACACACCCTTTTCTACAAAATCTGGTGCAATAAATTTATAAGTTTTAACTACTGGTCTTATTGCATAGTCATCAATAAAAAAATTAAATTTTAAAACTGCTCTATTTACGGGTTCGATAGGATCATATATTTCAGAATACTCTACAGTAGCGGATGTAGACTCTTCATTAGCTATTGAAATAGAGAATAAAGAGAAACTAAAAAATATTACAAAAACAAATACTTTTAAATATTCTTTCATGACGTAAAATTGTGAATCAGATTATACCTAAATTAACTATGCATCTTAACAATTTAAATAGCGAACAAAAGACTGCTGTAGAGCATAATAATGGCCCCTTGCTAGTATTATCAGGTGCTGGAACAGGAAAAACAAGAGTTTTAACATCAAGGTTTGTTCATTTAGTTAAATATAATCAGGTAGATTATAATAAAATTATTGCAGTCACATTTACTAATAAGGCAGCAAATGAAATAAAACAAAGAGTCAATAAAGAAATAGGTTTAGAAGTGAATTCTCCTTGGATTGGAACTTTTCATTCAATTTTTGCAAAATTTTTAAGGAAGCACGCTAATTTGGTAAATCTTAAAAGCAATTTTTCAATTTTAGACACAGAGGATCAAAAAAAGCTATTAAAGCAATCAATTGATTTTTGCAAAATCACTACTGACATCAACGAAAATATATATCTTAATGAAATTCAAAATTTGAAAGATAATAAAATACAGTTTTCAGATAAAAATAAAATTATTAGGTTTAGTTCTCTTGAATCCATAAGTGAAATATATGAAGTTTATCAAAATAGATTAATTGAAATTAACGCTGTAGATTTTGGTGATATTTTATTACATA
Source organism: Alphaproteobacteria bacterium (assembly GCA_038124765.1). Lineage (GTDB taxonomy): Bacteria > Pseudomonadota > Alphaproteobacteria > HIMB59 > HIMB59 > HIMB59. Next base: position 15,024 of record JAYPCO010000020.1, read on the forward strand.
GTTTTGTAATCCTAAATTCCAACGATGATCTTCGATTAAACTATCAAAGTTACATCCAACATATATTAATTGATGAGTTTCAAGATACTAATTTAATTCAATATGATTTGATCAAGCTTTTATTAAATGAGAATAAAAATTTATTTTGTGTTGGAGATGATGATCAATCAATTTACGCATGGAGAGGGGCAAAAATTGAAAATATTTTAAACTTTCCTGAGGAATTTAACTGCTCGGTTGTGCGATTAACAAAAAACTACAGATCTTCAAATTCAATTTTGAATGCAGCTTCGAACATAATCAAGCACAACAAAAATAGATTAGGAAAAGATTTAATAAGCTCTAATGATAAAATTAGTGATAATAAAATAGGATTAAAATCTTTTTACTCTCAAGAAGAGGAGTCATTGTGGCTAGCTGATACTATCTCTAGAAAATTTAATGATAATGAAAGTTATGGCATATTAGTTCGATTAACTGCTCAAATGAGAAGTATTGAAGATAAATTAATTAAATATGCTCTTCCTTATGAAATTATTGGTGGGCCTCGTTTTTTTGAACGTAAAGAGATTAAGGATGTTTTGGCTTATCTCAAGCTATCAAACAGTTACGATGATGATCTTTCTTTTGAAAGGGTAATTAACCTTCCCAAAAGAGGTATTGGCGATCAATCGTTAAAAATGATCATTGATTATTCGCGTGAAAATAAACTTTCTTTTTTTAATGGCTTAGATCAGATGATTATTAAAAATTTATTATCACCTACTCTTATTTCTAAATCTTTACCATTTTTAGAAATTATTAAGAAAATTAACAATCTTATTAATAAAACATCGTTGGAAGACATCGGTATTTTTTTAATTGAGGAAACTGGGTATTTAAAAATGCTCGAAAATGAAAAAAATAAATTAAAACAAATAGAAAATGAATCACGTATTGACAATCTAAAGGAGTTTGTGAATGCGCTATCAGAATTTGGGACTATAGATGAATTTTTGGAACATGTAGGTTTGGTCAATGAAAACCAAAAAAAAATAACAAATAATTCTGTCAAACTAATGACCCTCCATGCAGCTAAGGGTTTAGAGTTTGATCATGTTTATTTACCTGGTTGGGAGGAGGGTATATTTCCTAGTTCACGTGCGCTGGATCAAAACTCAAGCAAAGCATTAGAAGAGGAAAGAAGACTAGCTTATGTTGGTATTACTAGAGCTAAATTTGATTTAAACCTAAGTTATGCTACATCAAGATATACTTATGGAATGAATAATTACTCACTTCCATCAAGGTTTTTAAACGAAATAGGAAAAGAAGAAATCAATTTCGATACTTTTACAAATGAAATGCAATCAGGTATTGGAAATGACAAAAAAAAAATAGATTTTGAGGATTTAAGTCCTGGAAAAAAAAGAATGCTTGAATTTTTAGCAAGACATAAAAAATGAATAAAAAATTTCTTAAAATTCAAAGATACCTTCATGATGAAAAATATGATTTTATTTTAATTACAAATAGCGACTTACACCTAAACGAAAGCCCAAACCTAATTAATAAGGATATTTATAACCTATCAGGTTTTGATTGTTCAAACGGATATCTATTAATATTTAAAAAAAAAATAATTTTTTTTACTGATTCGAGATACCTTTTAGCTGCTGAGCAATTTTTTAAAAAGAATATTGAAGTTGTTGATATACATGTTTGTTCAATCTCTAAATATATCTCTCAGTTAAATAAACCCTTGGTTGGCATAGTGGATGCAAAGTTAGTTTCATTCAATATGTTTAAACTACTCCAAGAACAATTACTGGAAAAAAATATTTTATTAAAATCACAAAATAAATTTATTTTTAAAAAACAATACTATCCAGATTTTAAGTATTCCTATGCATTTAGTCTTCCTAGTTCATATACCCCGAGGCCCTTTCAAAATAATATTAATTGGGTAAGAAAGGCTTTAAATACTGACGGAATACTTATTTGGAGTAATTCTTCAATAGCTTATTTATTGAATATTCGATCATTTGAGCTTGATAATTCCACAAAGCCTTTTGCTGGTTTGTTTGTTTTTAAAAGTCAAACTAAACCTATTATTATTACTCATAATTCCTCATTAGTAAAAATCAAAAAAATTTCTCAGTATTTTACTGTTATGAAACAAAATGAATTCATTAGGTTTATATCTTCGCAAGGAATAAAAAGCATTTCATGTAATCTTAATGAAGTTAATTATGAAATTTACACAATACTTTCTAAAAAATTTAAAATTCAATCAACTAAACTTGATATAGAAAAATTAAAATCTAAGAAAACTATCATTGAGGTTAAAAATATAAAATCTTGTCATAAAGAGGATGGCCTTGCTTTACTTAAACTTATTTATTTAATTAAAAAAAATAGAATTGAGCTAAAATCTGAATTCCAAATTTCTAACTTACTTTATCAAATCAGAAAAGAAGGAGTTAATTTCTTTAGAAATTCTTTTGATTATATTTGTGCTTTTGATGAAAATGCAGCTATCATACACTACAAGCCAACCAAGCAAAATTCTAGAAAGTTTAATCAAAATAAAATTTTATTAATAGACTCAGGGGCTCATTATTTGGAGGGTACCACTGATGTGACTAGAGTAATTAGTCTGAATAGAAGAGTATCTAAAACAATTAAAAAAAATTATACCTTGATATTAAAATCTCTAATTAAACTTGAAAATCATAAATTTCAAAAAAATGTCTCTAGCCTAACTATTGATAAATATGTAAGAAATTTCTTATTAAAACACAATATACACTATGGCCATGGAACTGGTCATGGTGTGGGATATTTTAATGATGTACATGAAAAATATCCCATTATCTCCAAAAAGTTTAATCAACAAATATTTAATAATAACTTATTCTCAGTAGAACCGGGTTTTTATGTGCCAAATAAATACGGTTTAAGAATTGAAAATTTATATTTTTCTAAATTAAATAAAGGTTCAATTGCGCTTGAGAACATTACAATGGTCCCATATGAAACAGATTTGATTGAATGGTCTCTATTAAATAAAAATGAAATTGAGCATTTAAATCAATTCCATTTAAACATTATCAATACATTCTCAGAAAGATTGCCAATCGAGATGGTTGAATATTTTAAAAAATACTTAATTTATAAGATCTAAGAATTCATTCTCAGAAATAACTTTAATTTCTAAATCTTTTGCCTTTTTCAACTTTGAACCTGGCTTATCACCAATCACCAAAAAATCTAGTTTAGAGGATACAGCAGAAGCTATTTTGAAACCCTTTGA
>JAYPCO010000021.1:0-2737 GCA_038124765.1 Alphaproteobacteria bacterium
GCCCATTCATCAACAGTCGTTTTTCTAATTTCAATATGAAATTGAATACCATACGCTAGATTATCATATCCAAATATTTGATATTTAGTTGTAGGGGAACTTCCAATAATTTTTACTTTCTCATTGTTTTCTAATCCTTGAACTTCATAGGAGTGCCATTGAAGTCCTTTTATTTTTGAAGGTAAAAAATCAAATAGAGGATCCTCTTTGCTTAATTCACTAATATTAATATCTAAGACACCTATTTCAGGAGGGTTTGATTTTACAACTTTACCACCTAAAACCTCTCCTAAAAGCTGACAACCCAAGCAAAAACCCAAAAAAGGTTTTTTGATATTTAATACATATTCTTTGATTGCTTTTTTTTCAGCAATTAACCAAGGGTACTCATTTTCCATATGAGTATCCATTGGACCGCCCATACAAAGCATTGCATCAAACTCATCAAGATTTTTTGGTACGCTGTCACCCTCATCTAATTGAATTGTAGTAATTTCATGGCCATCCTCCAAAAGATAATCTTTGAAAGTACCCGGGTCTTCAATGTTGATGTGTTGGAGTGAAATAAACTTCATTTTCATATTCTATTTTGCTAATGGTTGATTAGCTATTAAATTATTTACCTATGAAAAATATAATTGAGTCCAAACATTTTAAAACAACCGGCCAAGGTTTTTATGAAATAACCGATGATGTAAATAGCTGGGTACTAAATAAAGAATGCAACAAAGGACAACTAAATTTATTTATTCAACATACATCTGCTTCTTTAATTATTATGGAAAATGCAAGCCCAGAGGTTTTAAACGACATAGATGCATACTTTAAAAAAAACATACCTGAAGATTCAAGTTTGTATGAACATAGCTATGAAGGAAATGACGATATGCCTGCTCACTTAAAATATATGTTAACCCAAACGTCCTTAACTATTCCTATGGATCAAGGGGAGTTGTTATTAGGTACTTGGCAAGGAATTTTCTTATATGAGCATCGTTACAATCAACATACAAGAAAGATAATATTTAGTTTTACAGGTGATTAATTAGAAAAATAATTAAAAGCTATTATTACTAATACAAGCAGTAATAAAACAATATTTATTGTGGTAATTACTTTACCGCCGGTTCCCATTTTCTGAAGTTTTGGAAGCTTCATGAGTGAGATTAATTAGTCTCTAGTAACGGCGCTTTTAACTTTATTATATCCCTTTGATACAGCGCCAGCGACAGCGTCGTAAGCATTGTTGGCTTTTTCGCTTACAGTGGCACAGCTGGTTAGAAGAAACAAACTTGAGATTAAAGCTATGATAAGTTTTTTTGACATGAAAGGGATTATCAAAAATGTTCAATAAAATGTCAATTCATTTAATTTTAAAATCGTTATATATTTTTGAGATATAAATGAACAAAAGAGATTTAATTTTTTTAAATCAGGTAGTCAGAAAGTTAGCTTCCCCTTATTTTGTAGATAACGATATTTATGAGTATGATAGGTTGCAGTGGGCTACCGGTGTTACAAAATCGGAACTTTATAAAGCTGTCAAACTCATTGAAGACCAATATAAAAAAGTAAAAGAATAGGTTTTTCATGATTAATATTAAAATTACAGAAGATCTAAAAGCAAAGTTTCAGGAAGATGGATTTCTTATTCTAGAAAACTTTATCAATCCTCAAAATCTGGAGTCAATAGCTAACCAGTTCGAACCTCTGTTTGAGGGAAAATATGAAACAGGCATAGGTCCAGATGAGTGGAATTGGAAAAAAGGAAGAGATCCCGAGAATGTTACACGACAAATTTGTAATGCCTGGAAATCAGATACCATTATTAAAAATATAGTTTGTCATTCTGAAGTAGGAAAAGCATGTGCACAACTTATGGAGTGGTCAGGGGCGAGACTGCTTCAAGATAATATCTTATGGAAACCGCCTGGAGGCAAAACTTTAGCCTATCACCAAGATGCAGCCTACGATGACTGGATTGTCCCCCAAACAATGATGACTTGTTGGATGCCTTTAGATGATGTTTCACAACAAAAAGGAACATTAGAGTACGTAAAGGGTTCACACTTATGGGGATTAGCTCCTCCACGTGGTCAATTTCATGCTCCAGAAGATTACAAAAAAGAATTAAGAGAATTTGCCGAAAAAAATAATAAAAAATTAGAAATTACTTACGTCGAAGTTCCTGCTGGAGGTGTTGCGTTTCACCATGGCTATACTTGGCATGGTTCAGGCATCAACACTACTCAAGGCAACAGACGAGCCGTGGTTGCGCATTGCATTCCTTCTCATTCAAAATTTCATCCAACAAATATTGGAGGAACCGCTCATATCTATAAAAGATATAAAAAACTAAATTCTGATGATTTAGAGGAAAGTTATTTTCCTATTTTATGGACTGATGAAGGCTATAGAACAAATGTTTGAAGAAGAAGAGATAAAAAAAGATAAAAAAATTGATTTGGATGATTTGAGCGTTGAGGAAATTGAAAAGATGATTGAAAATCACTTGCAAGAAGCTGAAAAACTAAAAGTTTTATTAAAACAAAAAAAAGAAAAATTAGAGTTAGCGCAAAATTTTTTTAAAAAACCCTAGTATCCCTCAATTACAATAAAGTCAGTCACGGCGCTCTCCTGCCTGACAAGCTTTGCCTTTTCATACTCCAAGGATTGATAAAACTCTTTTGCTTTTTCGTAGCTCTCAAATTCGACAACGGTTGTCCTATCGACGGGC
>JAYPCO010000021.1:2837-18018 GCA_038124765.1 Alphaproteobacteria bacterium
CTCTTTTGCTTTTTCGTAGCTCTCAAATTCGACAACGGTTGTCCTATCGACGGGCCAAGTGCCCTCTAAAACTTCAAATTGACCACCGCGAATGAGGTACTTACCTCCAAATTTTTCTACCGCTTTAACAGAAAGAGGGGGGTACTGTTGAAAAAGTTCAGAATTTTTGACCGAAAGTCTTACAACGACATAGCCTTTTTTCATAACAAGACCAATAAATATAACTTTTTCACAGAGTTATCCACAGTTATGTAGATAAATTGATATAAAAAATATATTGATTAATAAAAAAATCTTTCCAAATGGGCAAAATTAATCATATTTTCTGTCATTTTTTATAATATGTCACAAGTGCATATCGTTCGAATAAAAACACTATGTGCATTTGGGTAAAAAAATATTATTCTCAGCCAAGTTATGCACAGATTTGACGCAACTTGGGTTAAAATTAAGTTTTTCCTTATATTTCAATGTTTTTTTATTTCAAATAGTGCTTTTTCTGACCATTTAACAGCTAAAATCACTAATTTTGCTAACGGCACTAGTCCTATTTATGTATTAGGGTACGACAGAAAGTTCTATTTCGAAGAGCGTTCCGCACCTCTTTTTATAGTTTCTGAGCCTGATATTAATCAGTTTAGTCAAATTAACCTAAAGGCGTTTCCTCATATTAAAATAGGTCTCTTTGCTTTTCAGGATTTAGATGGCGATGGGGAGTTTAGTTTAGATTTTAAGGGAGATCCAGAGGAGCCCTACGGGTTTTCTTTAAATCCAGGGATTGATTACCAAAGTGTCGTTTTTGAAGATTTTGTATTTGATATGGAGAAATTTGAAAATGTTGAGATTAAACTCCAACTACCTAAGAAATAATTTTTAAAATTTTTTGAACACTTTCCTTTAGAGTAGTTTTGGAAGTATTAATATCTAAATCGGGTTTCGTTGGTTTTTCATAGGGGCTGTCTATTCCTGTAAAGTTGGGAATTTTGCCTTGTCGTGCTTTTTTATACAACCCTTTGGGATCTCTTTTTTCAGCTATCTTTAAAGGGGTTGAAATATAAATTTCCTTAAAATCATTTTCCTGAAAAAGCGACCTTGCCATTTCTCTTTCTGATCTAAAAGGGGAAATAAAAGCAGTGATAACAATCAGCCCTGCATCACACATGAGTTTTGCTACCTCGGCAACTCTGCGAATATTTTCTATTCTATCTTTATCAGTAAAACCTAAATCTTTATTTAAGCCATGGCGAACATTATCACCGTCAAGAATGTATGTTTTTTTTCCTTGGGCATATAATTCTTTTTCTAAGGCATTGGCGATAGTCGATTTACCCGATCCCGATAAGCCCGTAAGCCAAAGTACTTGTCCTTTATGACCATTAATTTTCTCTCTTAATTCTTTAGTTATAGAAAGTGACTGAAGATGAATATTTTGTGCTCGGCGTAATGCAAAGTTGATCATCCCCACGCCTATGGTTTGATTATTTAACGGATCAATCACTATCAATGATCCTAAATTTTTATTTTCATTGTAGTGTGTAAAGGGAATATTTTTATTTAAAGAGATCGTTACTTCTGCCACGTCATTTAATTCTAATTCTTTTCCAGGTTGGTGCTCGAGAGTATTTATATTGTAAAGTTTTTTTATCTCTAAAACCTTCATACTTGTGGAGGTGTTATGAATTTTTGTAAGATAAGTTCTTCCTGGGTAGCATTTTTCATCTGACATCCAAATCATGTTAATATTGAACTGATCAGCGGTTTCGATTAGGGAGTCCTTTTTACATAAGACATCCCCTCGAGATATATCAATCTCTTTATTTAAAGTAATGGTTATACTTTTGTTATAATTGGCTGATTTTAAGCTATCACTTCCAAGATAAATTTCTTTCACCTTCGCTTTTTGGCGAGAGCTACTAGTGATTATTTCTTCTCCTACTTTAATGCTCCCTGAGGCTATCGTGCCAGAATATCCGCGAAAATCTAAATTGGGTCTATTTACTCTTTGAACAGGAAATAAAAAATGCTTCGCGATACTTTTTTTGACATCTACTGTTTCTAAATAGTCAAAAAGTGTTTTGCCCGTATACCATTTCATTGATTTAGATTTTTGATAAACATTATCTCCTTTTAAAGCTGACATAGGAATGCTTTGAATATTTGTAAAATTTAGTTTTTTTGCAAAACCTAAATAATCTTTTTCAATTTTCTTAAATGTTTTTTGATCATACTTCACTAAATCCATTTTATTGATGGCTAACACAACATTTTTAATTCCCAAGAGAGATACAATAAAAGAATGGCGTTTAGTCTGAGTCATGACCCCATTACGAGCATCGATTAAGAGTATAGCCAAGTCAGCAGTAGAGGCCCCCGTTGCCATATTGCGAGTGTATTGTTCGTGACCTGGCGTATCTGCAACGATAAACTTTCTTTTACTACTCGAAAAAAATCGATAGGCAACATCAATCGTTATTCCTTGCTCACGTTCGGCAGAAAGACCATCGACTAAAAGAGCAAAGTCAATATCCTCCCCTTGTGTACCGTGTTGTTTGGAGTCTTTTTTTAAAGAGGCCACTTGATCATCAAAAATCATTTGCGATTCATAGAGCATTCTACCTATCAAGGTACTTTTCCCATCATCCACAGAGCCACAGGTAATAAAACGAAGTAGCTCTAGCGAGGCTTGTTCTTGAATATATTTATTAATCGATTGAATACTGGCCATTAAAAATAACCCTCTAATTTTTTCTTCTCCATGGAGTTACTGGAGTCAGCGTCAATGGCTCTTCCTTCTCGCTCTGAGGTTTTGGATTGTAAGAGTTCTAATACTATACTCTCTAAGTTATCTGCTTCAGACTCAATCGCGCCAGTAAGAGGGTAGCAACCCAAGGTTCTAAAACGTATTTTTTTGAGTTCAATTTTTTCATTGCTCTGTAAATTGAGTCGATCATCATCCACTAAAATCCACATCCCATCTCTTCTGATAACAGGGCGAACTTTGGCAAAATATAATGGAACAATGGGAATTTGTTCTTGATAGATATATTGCCAAATATCTAGCTCAGTCCAGTTAGATAGTGGAAAAACCCTAGTACTTTCACCTTTATTGGTTCTAGCATTATAAAGGTTCCATAATTCTGGGCGTTGGTTTTTGGGATCCCATTGATGCGTTGCGGTTCTAAAAGAAATTATTCTTTCTTTGGCGCGAGATTTTTCTTCATCTCTTCGCGCACCCCCAAAAGCAGCATCAAATTGATGTTTATCTAGTGCCTGCTTTAAGCCTTGTGTTTTCATAATATCCGTATGAACGGAGGAGCCATGATCAAAAGGATTGATATTAGATTTAATTCCCTCAGGGTTGATGTGAGTAATTAATTTCATTTGAGATTTTTTAGCCATCCACTCACGAAATAAATACATCTCTCTAAACTTCCATCGAGTATCGACATGCATTAAGGGAAAGGGAGGAGGGCTGGGGTAAAATGCTTTTTGGGCTAGGTGCAACATCACAGAGCTGTCTTTGCCAATCGAGTACAACATGACAGGGTTTTTAGTTTCGCTGACTACCTCTCTGATAATGTGCATACTTTCAGCTTCCAGATCTGCCAAGTAGCTACTTTTGTTTAATTTAAACTTTTTTTCAATTTTAGTTTCATTTTCATCAATAGTAGTATTTTGAAAAATATAATTTGGAAAATGAAGAGAGAATTTTGCTTTAGATTTTAATTGGGGATTAGTCTTATTTAAGAAAACTTCTATTAAATGACTATGAGGTAATACAATAATATTTTTTTTTCTAATTTTAATTAAATGTTGAATCCCCTCGATAAGATCATCGAGTTTAAAAGATTTAACTTTTACCCAAAGTCGACCATTACGACGATCATTCGCAAAAATAAACTTTTCAGTTGAATGTTCGAAAGTTTGAATAAATAAAATAAGACTTCTTTTTTTTTCAAAATCTTTAATAAAGTAATCTAAAAGTAAACTATTAAGTTTAGATTTATTGATCTCAATAAAACTTTCCAAGGAAATGTTATTGGGTAGAAAGTTTTCCTTTTCAACCCATCGCTCATAGGATCTTTTAGTATTAAAATATTTTTGTTTGGATAAATACTTAAAATGCTGATCGCTATCCCATGCAATAGCTTTTATTGATGGGTTATTTTTGGAAAATAAAGTATTATTAAGCTTGGTAACCATTTTGACGTATTTTTGGAAAAATATACAAATATTTAAATATGTACATAAAAAAATTTATAAATTATTAAAAAATGAGCAATTTTGACAAACTACGACATTTCGAAAATTTTGATACTATTTATGAGTGTTTAAAGATTTCATCATCTAAAATACTTGAAATATATAAAGATTTAGACCCAACCATTACTTATAAAGAGGATAATAGCCCATTAACCCAAGCCGATTTAGCCGCCAATCAACACATCACCAGTTCTTTGAATGCTATTGGCGATCTTCCGATCATTTCTGAGGAGAATAACGTTCGTGAGACTCAACATCCAAAATATTGGCTTGTTGACCCCCTTGATGGAACTAAAGAGTTCATCAAAAAGAATGGTGAGTTTACGATCAATATTGCCTTGATTGAAAATCAATATCCTAGCCAAGGGTATGTGTATTCACCCATCAGCGGTTTTTTATATGTCGGGGGAGCGGGACTAGGTTCTTTTAAGATTAAGAATAATGAAATAAATACTATTAAGGTTCGCAAAGCGGTCGAGCCTATTAAAATTGTAGCTAGCAGAAGTCATCTCAATGAGGATACTCAAAAATTTATTCAGCAATATCAAAACCATGAGTTACTGCAAGCGGGTAGCTCTATTAAATTATGTATGATCGCAGAGGGATTGGCGGATATCTATCCTCGACTAGCGCCGACTTCAGAATGGGATACGGCAGCAGCACAAGCAGTGGTTGAGGGCGCCGGAGGAAGTGTTAAAGATTTACAAGGTAATCGACTACGATATCAAAAAGATAATATTTTAAATCCTCATTTCATTGTTCGAGGAAATATCTAATTTATTTGCTGGGATTTTTTTCTCTATAAGTTTTCTCTAAACTGACATCATCCACTTCCGTGTAAATTTGAGTAGTGGATAATGAACTATGACCCAAAAGCTCCTGAATAATTCTAAGATCCCCTCCATTTTTAAGTAGATGTGTTGCAAAACTATGGCGAAGAGCATGAGGCGTTGTTGTATTGGGTAGACCTAAATTTATGCGAGCTTGTTTCAGATCTCTTTGAAAGGCGGAGGCCTTTAAAGGCATTCCACGGTCCCCAACAAAAATAGATTGATCATTGGGAATATCATGTGGCAGTTCTTGAAGATATTGATCGATGGATCGAGATACAATTTCTAATACAGGAATCAGCCTCTCCTTATTACCTTTACCTAAGACAGTTAGGCTTTCCTTATCGGTTAAATGATTTTTGGTTATGGATAAAGCCTCATTTATTCGAAGACCGCAGCCATAAAGCAAATACAATAAGGCCAAGTTTCTTTTTTGAACCCATGACTTTTTGGAGATTTTTTGGAGTTGGTCAATGAGTTGATCAATTTGTTCTTCAGAAATGGGCTTAGGAAGGGATTTAGGTATTTTAGGGTTTTTTAATAATTGGATTTCACTATACCCATAGGAAAAATCACTCACCTTGAGCGATGAATATTTTAAAAAATTCTTTAAAGAGCTAATTGCCCTTCTGCGAGACCGGGCGGATAAGGGTTTTTTGTAAATATTCTTGTACTGTCTATCTTCTCCCAAATCTGCTACCCACGCTCTAAAGGTATGCAGGTTTAGTTCTTGTAAATTATCAAGAGAGAGAGACTCCTCATGAAATCTTTTGAAAAAGATGAAAAAATCACAAACATCGTAACAATAGGAGTGATAAGTATTAGCTGAGTAGCCTTTGATGTCCTTTAGATGAATAAGCCAATCATCATACCTGTGGATTATTCCACTATCGATATTTGATTGTTCTAGAAGAACTCTAAAATCCATTACATTATATTATAAAGTAGAATCATATTTTAAAAATGTCTTATTATTATGAAGTTATAGTTTTCAGCCAAATTAATGATTGTCTGACTTATAAATATGATCAAAAACTATCCATCGGTACCATCGTAGAAGTGCCCCTTCGCAAAAAGAAATCGAGTGGGGTGGTAATTGCAGAAAAAAAACCACATCAGATCTCTTTTGATTTAAAAAAAATTCTATCGATTTTAAATTTCTATCAGCATCCTATTAGCAAACAAAATTTAGATTTCCTCAATTATGTTTCTACACATTACTTCATCGATCTTGGCATGGTTTACAAGATGGCGATTTCTAATATTCCTTCTTTGCAAATAAAAAAATATTTTTCCTATAAAAAAAATATTTTTACTACACAACAATCTTTGATGACTAAAAGTAATTTAAGTAAATCAGAATTTGAAAACCTCTTATCAACTAAACAAATACAACTGACCAATAAAAATTTTTTATTTGATAAAATAAAAAAAGAAATTGTATTAAATCAGGAACAGCAAAGAATTTATAATCACATTGGAAAATCCCAGGATATTGATTTTCATTCGCATTTAATTGATGGTGTAACGGGCTCGGGTAAAACAGAGTTGTATTTAAAATTAGTTCAAAATAATTTAGAGCAGGGCTACCAATCCCTTGTTTTATTACCTGAAATCGCTTTAACGGAAGAGTGGTCTAAAAGATTTAAACAGTATTTTGGCTGTGAACCATTTATCTGGCATTCAAAACAAACAAAAGTTCAAAAAAATAGAATAATTCAATCCCTTCTTTCAGGGGAAGCGTGCGTGGTGGTGGGTGCCCGATCCTCGGTATTACTTCCGTTTAATAATTTAAAGTTAATCATTTGCGATGAAGAGCACGATAGTTCCTATAAACAAGAAGAAGGACCTCGCTACCATGCAAGGGATATGGCTATATATAAAGCAAAATGTAGTAAAGCTTGTTGTGTTTTAGTGAGTGCCTCACCATCACTTGAAACTTTATTTAATGTCCAAAAAGAAAAAATTCAAAATCATCAATTAACTCATCAATTTCATCAAACAGAACTCCCGATCGTAGAAGTGATTGATATGAACGTATCTAAACCCAGTTCTAAAACATGGATAAGTAAAACTGTCTTTGATCAAACATTGTCTGTTTTAAAAAAAAAAGGACAGGTACTTTTTTTTCTTAATCGACGTGGTTATGCCCCAACTAAAATATGTGTCAACTGTCATACGTCCATTCAATGCCAACGATGCGCAGTCAATTTAGTTTATCACAAAAAAATTGATCGTTTAGTCTGTCATCACTGTTCTAATTTGTACGATCCACAGCAAGTTTGTAAAATGTGTTCCGCAGAAAAATTTGTTTCTATAGGCATTGGTTTAGAGAGACTCCAAGAAGAAGTGACTCGATTATTCCCTGGGTATGCCAGTCAAGTTTTTTCCAGCGATACACTGCGTTCCAAAAAAAATAAAAAAGATTTAATGGAAAGTGTTTTTAATCAAAATACATCTTTATTAATTGGCTCACAAATTATTGGTAAGTCATTTCATTTCCCTAATCTCAAATTGGTGAATATTATTGATGGGGACTCCAGTTTATACAGCCCAGATTTTAGAGCGATGGAAAAGACCTATCAGTTACTCCAACAAGTGGCGGGTCGATCGGGAAGAGAAGGGGAAAGAGGAAAAGTTTTAATTCAAACCTATAATCCTCAGCATCCCATTTTTAAAAGCATCCAAAATCAAAATCGACTTGAATTTATTTCCACAGAGCTAGAGCGAAGAGAGAAAAGCCAACTACCGCCATTTTTCAAAATTGCTCAAATACAAATACTCCATCCGAACTTTCCCGCACTCAGAGAAATTTGCCTAGAAGTATTGGAAATTTCTCAAAAATACCAGTTAGGTATTCTCGGACCCACGCCCGCCTTGATTCCATATAAAAAAAATCACTATCAAGAGAATTTTTACTTTAAGCAGTCTAGCTATGCCCAAATTCGATCCAATATAAACGTTATTAATCAACATTTATCGCCTAAAAATAAGCGTTTTTTAATTATTGATATCGATCCCCTATCTATTGCTTGATGCGTCATTTGTTAGTTCTCAATTAACAGCCTGTTATGATAAAAAACCCTGATTACAAATACTTATGAGCAATAAAATAGCATCTAGAAGATATGCGGTGGCACTTTTTGATACAGTGCAAAATGAGCAATTAGACGCCTTACTGGCAGACGCACAGTCTCTATCTTCCCTTATTCAAGAAAGCCATGAATTAGCTTCTGTTTTAAAATCACCGCTGACCAAAAACGAAATTAAATCCAATATTCTTTTAAAAATTATTGAAGGGGCACCGTCTGAAAAAACATTAAAAGGCCTAGTTAATACTCTACGTAAAAACAAAAGACTTAATTTGTTTGAAAACATTCTCACTGAATTCCAAGATGTTCTTTTTGAAAAAAGAGGATATCAAAAAGCAAAAGTAACTACTGCTCATCCTATTAATGATGAAACTAAAAATAGCATTAAGGAGTTACTGAACAATCAATATGGTTCTAAGATCAACTTAGAGTTTCAAATAAATCAAGCATTACTTGGGGGAATGACTGTTGTAGTAGGTTCTAAAATGATAGACCTAAGTGTTCTTAATCAAGTTTCAAAATTTACCAATAACGTGAAAGGAGACATTTAATGTCAATTAAAGCATCGGAGATCTCTTCTATCATCAGAGATCAGATTAATAACTTTGAGAGCCAAGCCGATATCTCAGAAGTCGGTACGGTTTTAAAAGTCGGTGACGGAGTTGCCCAAGTCTATGGACTGGACAATGTTCAAGCTGGTGAGATGGTAGAATTTACAGGTGGCGTTCAAGGAATGGCACTGAACTTAGAAGAAGATAATGTCGGTATCGTTATTTTTGGTGATGATAGAGGTATTAAAGAAGGCGATACAGTTAAAAGAACTCAAAAGATTGTGGAAGTTCCTGTGGGAAAAGGATTATTAGGACGAGTAGTCGATGCGCTCGGAAATCCTATTGATGGTAAAGGTCCAATTCAGAGCAGTGAATCTCGAAGAATAGAAGTTAAAGCTCCTGGAATTATTCCTAGAAAAAGCGTTAGTGAACCAATGCAAACAGGTCTTAAGGCCCTGGATGCACTCGTTCCCGTTGGTAGAGGTCAGCGTGAGTTGATCATTGGTGATAGACAAACTGGTAAAACAGCTGTTGCGATTGATACGATTATCAATCAAAAAGCAATTAACCAGTCTAATGACGAGTCTAAAAAACTTTATTGTATTTATGTTGCGATTGGTCAAAAGAGATCCACCGTAGCTCAGGTTGTAAAGACTTTAGAAGAGAATGGCGCAATGGAGTATACCATTGTTGTTGCAGCGACTGCATCAGATCCCGCTCCTCTTCAGTTCCTTGCTCCTTATGCTGGTTGTTCAATGGGTGAATTCTTCCGTGATAACGGTATGCACGGACTAATCGTTTATGATGATTTATCAAAGCAGGCTGTAGCGTACAGACAAATGTCCCTACTTCTTAGAAGACCACCTGGACGTGAAGCGTTCCCGGGTGACGTTTTCTATTTACACTCTCGTCTTTTAGAGAGAGCGGCAAAAATGAATGATGCTAATGGTGGCGGAAGCTTAACAGCTCTGCCTGTGATTGAAACACAAGCGGGAGACGTGTCTGCGTTCATTCCAACAAACGTGATTTCAATTACTGATGGTCAGATTTTCTTAGAAACAGAACTTTTCTTCTCGGGTATTCGACCAGCGATTAACGTGGGTTTATCTGTGAGTCGTGTGGGTTCTGCTGCTCAAACTAAAGCGATGAAAAAAGTGGCGGGTAAGATTAAACTGGAGCTAGCGCAGTATCGTGAGATGGCGGCGTTCTCTCAGTTTGCTTCTGATCTTGATGCATCTACCAAACAACTTCTTGCTCGTGGTGAACGTTTAACTGAACTTTTAAAACAGGATCAGTACTCACCGATGTCCGTAGCAGATCAGGTACTTAGCATTTACTCAGGTGTGAGAGGTTTCTTAGATAAAATTGAAGTATCTAAAATTTCTGATTTCCAAGTTAAATTCTTAGAGGGTTTACGTTCGGAGCATGCTGACATTTTCAATGAAATCAATACAACAGGTGATTTTAGTGAAGAGTCAGATAAGAAAATTGGTGCTTATTTAGAGAAATTCACAGCTAACTTTAGTTAATGCCCAATTTAAAAGAACTTAAAAACAGAATTACTAGTGTTAAGTCCACTAGAAAAATTACATCGGCCATGAAGATGGTTGCGGCGAGCAAACTTCGTCGTGCACAAGAACTCGCTGAGTCTTCTCGTGTGTACGCTGATAGTTTAGGCTTTATCCTATCTTCACTAGCGGGTGGTTCTGCAGCAGGTTCTGATCTTCCAGAGATTTTAACAGGAAGAGAAAACCCTAAAAACGTTCTTTTAATTATTAACTCTTCAGACAGAGGTCTATGTGGTGGTTTTAACTCTAACCTTTTTAGAAATGCAAAAGGTTGGATTGCTGAAAAACAACGCCAAGGTTTAAATGTAAAAATTATGACTGTTGGTAAAAAGGCAGCCAGTTTTTATAGACGATCTGATTTAGAGGTGATCGCTGGATTTGATGATTTAAATTCTAATGATCGACAGTTAGAGGTAGCAGAGGAAGTTAAAAGTAAATTAATAGAATTATTTGAAAAGAAAGAAATTGATCAAGTTTCTATTTTATTTAACAAATTTGTATCGGCTATTTCTCAAGAGCCTTGTTATCAGTCCCTTATTCCGCTAGCAGCAGAAGAGAGCTCAGAAGAGCAATCAGCTTCTTCTAGCTCTAGTTTTGAATTTGAGCCTGATAAAAATGAGCTTTTAGAATATTTAGTACCAAGAAATTTTTTAACACAAGTTTATCGAAGTATTTTAGAGAGTTCTGCATCTGAGCATGCAGCTCGAATGACTTCAATGGATAACGCAACTAGAAATGCAGGTGATATGATTGATCGATTAACATTAACGTATAACCGAACAAGACAGGCATTTATTACAAAAGAACTTATCGAAATTATTTCGGGAGCAGAAGCTGTTTAGGAAAGGAGCAACAAATGGCAAGCAATAAGGCAGGAAAAGTTACACAGGTACTTGGGGCTGTGGTAGACGTCGCCTTCGAAGGAGAATTACCCCCAATTATGAACGCATTATCTACTAAGGTAGGTGATCAAGATTTAATTTTAGAAGTAGCGCAGCATTTAGGGGAGAATACAGTTCGAACCATTGCGATGGACGCTACAGAAGGACTTCAAAGAGGACAAGAGGTTCAAGATCAAGGAAGCCCTATTTCCGTTCCGGTGGGACCTGAAACTCTTGGACGTATTATGAACGTGATCGGTGAACCTATCGATGAACGTGGACCTATTTCAACTGCAAAAACTCTTCCTATTCATAGATCTGCTCCTGAGTTTGTTGACCAGTCCACTGAAACTGAGGTTCTTGTTACCGGTATTAAAGTGATTGACCTCCTCGCTCCTTATGCAAAAGGTGGTAAAATCGGATTATTTGGTGGTGCCGGTGTGGGTAAGACAGTGTTGATTATGGAATTAATTAACAACGTTGCTAAAGCACACGGTGGTTACTCTGTTTTCGCTGGTGTGGGTGAGCG
The DNA here is from genome assembly GCA_038124765.1 of Alphaproteobacteria bacterium. Classification (GTDB taxonomy): domain Bacteria; phylum Pseudomonadota; class Alphaproteobacteria; order HIMB59; family HIMB59; genus HIMB59. Next base: position 14,552 of record JAYPCO010000021.1, read on the forward strand.
TACTCGTGAAGGAAACGACCTCTACCATGAGATGATCGAGTCAGGCGTTATTAATTTAGATGGCGGTTCATCTAAAGTGTCCCTGGTTTACGGTCAGATGAACGAGCCTCCAGGAGCTAGAGCACGAGTGGCTCTTTCTGGATTAACACAAGCAGAATACTTCAGAGATGAAGAAAACCAGGACGTGCTATTCTTCGTGGATAACATTTTCCGATTTACACAAGCCGGTTCTGAGGTGTCAGCGCTTTTGGGTCGTATTCCATCTGCGGTGGGATATCAGCCAACTCTTGCAACGGATATGGGTGCTCTTCAAGAAAGAATTACAACTACCAATAAAGGTTCTATTACATCTGTGCAGGCTATTTACGTTCCTGCGGATGACTTGACTGACCCTGCGCCAGCAACTTCGTTCTCACACTTAGATGCTACAACAGTGTTATCAAGATCAATTGCGGAATTAGGAATTTATCCTGCGGTGGATCCACTGGACTCTACTTCTAGAATTCTTGAGCCTAGAACTTTAGGTGATAAACACTACCAAGTGGCTCGTGATGTTCAAAAAACTCTTCAAACCTATAAGAGCTTACAAGACATTATCGCGATCTTAGGGATGGATGAACTTTCTGAGGAAGATAAATTAGTTGTTTCTCGTGCAAGAAAAATTCAGCGTTTCTTAAGTCAGCCTTTCCATGTGGCGGAAGTATTTACTGGTTCGCCTGGTAAGTTCGTCTCTTTAGAAGATACCATCAAAGGTTTTGCAGGCTTAGTGAAGGGTGACTATGACCACATTCCGGAAGCGGCTTTCTATATGGTGGGAACCATCGAAGAGGCTTTAGAAAAAGCGAAGAAAATGGCTGAGGAAGCAGTTAAATAAGTATGATCAATCTTAAGGTCGTCTCTCCTCAAAAAGTTATTTTTGAAAAAGAAATTGAAATGGCAGTATTGCCAGGTGCGGAGGGTGATTTTGCAGCGATGCCTAATCACTCTCCTTTCATCAGTTCTTTACGACCAGGTCAGATGGCTATTATGTCGGGCAATAAAGTCCAAGAAAGTTTTTTTGTTTCCGGCGGTCTTGTGATGCTTAAAGATACAGTATGCGAAGTTTTAGTTGATCAAATCGAGTCACTGTCTGAAATTAATAGTTCTAATTTCCAACAGACTAAAACCTACCAAGAATTAGAAGGCAATCAATCTGCCCTCTCTACTTTCGAGCAAGTGGTAAACGCTCCTTCTTATAAATAATTTTTAAATTCTTCTAGAAGTTTAGAATAGATTTCTCTTTTAAAGGGAACAATATTAGGAACTAAGAATTCCTTATCAACCCATTGATAATCAGAAAACTCAGGATGTTCTGTGTGAATATTAATATCTTTATCACTTCCTAAAAATTCAAATAAGAACCACTTTTGACGTTGTCCTTTAAATTTTCCTTTCCACAGAGTTAAGGCCAGCTCTTCTGGAATAGAGTAGTAGTGCCAATCTTGTAATTGACTAAGCAGTTTTACTTTATTTTTTTTTATTCCCACTTCTTCTTCCATTTCACGAAGCGCCGCCACTTCGGGATTTTCTTTTCCATCTATGCCGCCTTGGGGCATTTGCCAAAAATCAGAAGGGTGATCTAAACGCTTGCCAACAAATATTTTTTTTTGAGAATTAATGATCATCATCCCTACATTAGGGCGATAGTCCTTGGGGTTATAATTCATTAATTTAAAACTGCTATAGTTTTAACGCCATCAATAGCGCGAGATAGTTGATAATCTTTTTCTAAAATATCTAATTGTGTTTCTGTAGTAGACTCTTCGCCTTGGGTTGTTTCATTATCTAGTGCTTCTTTGTAGTCTGACTCACGAAATGTAAAATAGTTATCTATAATTTTTATTTCTGCTCTTGGGACAACCACATCAGGCTCAATACCAATAGCTTGAATAGAGTCACCACTGGGGGTGTAGTACTTGGCTATGGTTAAGCGAATAGCGCCACTATCAATAGGAACAATCGTTTGCACTGAGCCTTTACCAAAAGATTTCATACCCATAATCACTGCTCGATCATGATCTTGAAGTGCCCCCGCCACAATCTCAGAAGCAGACGCAGAACCCTCATTAATCAATACAACTAAAGGCTTTCCATTAATTAAATCACCTTTTTTAGCTGAATAAACTTGCACATCGTTTTTATCTCTTCCGCGAATAGAAACAATTTCTCCTTGCTCCAAAAAGACATCACTCACAGAGACTGACTCTGTTAATAATCCACCCGGATTATTGCGAAGATCTAGTACATATCCAACGGGAGGATTTTCAGAACCTTCAAGTTCCTTGATGCTTTTTTCTAAGCCGGTCGTGGTTTGCTCGTTAAAGGCACTTATTCTTAGAATTCCCACATCGTTAATGACACGATGTTTGACAGATTGAACTTTTATTATATCTCTTTTTAACTCCACATCGAATGGCTCCTCAGTAGATCGAATGATGGTGAGAGTAATGGTTGTTCCAACATCACCTCGCATTAAATCAATGGCTTCTTTTAAAGTCATATCTATCACAGAAACACCATCTAGGTGGGTGATGTAGTCACCTGCTTGTAGTCCCGCTTCAAACGCCGGGGTATCATCAATTGGAGAGACGATTTTAATAAAACCTTTATCTGTTGTAATTTCAATTCCTAAACCTCCAAAGGCGCCAGAGGTATCAATTTGCATTTCCTTATAACTTTCTTCATTCATAAAACTGGAATGAGGATCGAGCGCTTGGAGCATTCCATTTAATGCCTTTTCAATTAATTCTTTATCGGAAACCTCTTCAACGTATTGGTTTTTAACTCGGTTAAAAACTTCATTAAAAATACTTAATTGTTTATAGGTTTCTTTTGTATCGGCATAGACCTGTGATGTATAAAACAAGGCAATACAGATAATGATAAATTTTTTCATAAAAGTTAAACTAAGAGGCAGTACTGATGGAGCTGAAGTCTTCTGACCATAATTTTTCCAAATCATAAGTTTCTCGAACTTCATTTCTAAAAATATGCACTAAAACATGACCGGCATCAATGACCGTCCAGTCGCAAAGGGGTTTACCCTCGGGTTTATTACAATACATCTTTTGTTTTTTGAGATGACGAAAGACTTTATCTGATACGGCATCAACATGCTTATTAGATCGACCGGAAGCAATAACCATATATTCTGCAAATTCAGCCTTTCCTTTTAGGGAAATAACGGAAACATTCTCTGCTTTGTTATCCTCTAGGCATTCTACAACAGCTTTAACAGCAGGGTCTTTATATTGGCTAGGAATTGCGGATCTCACTGGAGGACATATCTACACCGTCATTTTTCAATAAGTGAATTAAAGGAGTAGAAGAGTTAATAAAAGTATTTAAATCTTGCATAAAAAGGTGGGGGTGATTGTTGAATATTTCTGAATTTTCAATGAATTTATCATACCTCGGTCTATAGATAA
>JAYPCO010000022.1:0-9745 GCA_038124765.1 Alphaproteobacteria bacterium
TCTCTCGCATAAAGAGAAGTGGCTAAGCTCATGCCTAATATTAAATAAATAAGTTTTTTCATAATTATCCTTTTTCTTCTTATTTTTTTAGAAACGTATTTAATTTGTATGAAATGTTTATTTCAGAATTGTTAAAGTTTTATGACATCAAAACTTTATTGTAAAACAACTGCCCATCCCAAGTTCACTACTAAATTCAAGTTTATAGCCATTTTTATTAAGAATTTGATTAACAATAGTCAACCCTAGGCCGTGGCCACTTATAATATTATTACGGCTCTCATCCACTCGATAGAATTTTTGTGTAATTTTAGATAGGTCTTCTTGTGCTATTCCAATGCCCTGATCTATGATCGAAAGTGATTCTAATTCTTGGAGTGCATTCAAGTTTGCCTTAACAGAGATGGTAGAATTATGATTTGAGTAATTAATAGCATTGGTAAACAAATTACTTAATACTATTTCCAAGTCGCCTGGGGTAAATAAAATATTATAGCTTGCGATACTATCAATATTTTTTTGCACTTGAATATTTTTTTTAATAAATAAATTTTCAAAATTGGCAATAATTTTATTGGTTATTTCATAAACATTTACTTTAATCTTTTCATTTGTCTGTGAGTTAAGCTCGTTTAGTTTTAGCGTTTGATCAATTAACTTTTTTAACTCAAAGGACTTCGATTTAATTATTTGTAAATATTGCAAATTTTCTTCTTCATTATTTTTTTGTAAATCTATTGTTTCTAAATAACCAATAATAACCGATAAAGGCGTTTTAAGTTCATGCGTCAGACTAGAAATTTGCAAATCTATTTCTTGCTTGAACAATAACTCTTTCGACAAGTCAGTAACATTTAAAAGTATATTATTTTTAAACGATCTTAATTCTGCTTTCATTTGCATCTTAGATGGGATTAATTTTTCCCAAATAAAGTTGTCATATGTTTTATCTTTTTTATAACGATTCATCTTTTCAATAAATGTCAGGTCACGAATAATAGCAGTAATAGAAATTTGATCGTGTTTGCCAAATAATTTAGTTGCAGCATCATTCATAAAAACTACCTCGAAGAGGTTATTTAAAACAAAAATTGGGGAACTGATACTTTGAATAATTTCAAAATATTGTCTGTCATCATTATTGGAATTTACACTTTGGGCACTAGGAATAGTTAATGAGTTTTTTTGGAATTTGTTTTTTAAAAAATTTAACAGAAATAAAGCAGTTAGAGTTTCAAATATAACAACAATAATCGATGTCTTTAACTCTGCATTCAAAAATAAAAGTACATTAGCTAAAAGTAAAAAAGTTATAAGCATGGTGCTATTTTTATATAATTTTCAATAATTTATATCGCTATAATATATAATTAACATATTAATTAACATCAAATGACAATTAAACGTGTATTAGAGTTTAAAAAAAAATATTTAGAGCAGCGAGAAATACTATTTAAAAAATTAGTTTCCAATAATGATGGTTTTATTTTTAATGACCAGCACACAAAATTAGTAGACTCAATTGTTAAAAATTTAATAGAGGAAATACTCTCTAAGTATGATCTTACAGAGTACACATTAATTGCTGTTGGTGGTTACGGAAGGCACGATCTGTCTCCGAAAAGCGATGTTGATCTTCTTTTTATATATAAGAAAAATAATAAAAATATTCGTAGTTTTATCACAGACTTAAATAACTCTTTGTGGGATGTAGGGCTAGAAGTTGGAATATCCTTTTTAACAATTAAACAGGCCATCATTGATGCTAAAAAAGATATAAAAACAATTACAAAATTTGCAGAAACAAGATACTTAGTTGGGGATCAAGATCAGTACGGTGAATTTGTTCGTTCCATAAAAATTTTAATTGGAAAAGTCAACGCTCTTAAACTCAGCGAGTATAAACTTTTAGAATTAGTAGAGCGTCATGATTTTTATTTAGGCATTAAAAGCAATTTAGAACCTCAAATAAAAGAGGGTGTGGGTGGGCTTAGAGATATCCATACCATTCTTTGGATATCCATCTTCATGTTTAATATTCACTCTTTAGAAGATTTACAAAAAATAAATATATTTACAGGGGCTGAGATCAGAGAGCTCAAACAAGCTTGGAAATTCTTATTAACTGTTCGAGCATTCATTCACTACTTTAATGATAGCAAAGGCGATACTCTTTCGATTGAAAATCAATTAAAGATTGCAAAAAAACTAGAATATCGAAATACCCTCAAAGAAAAAGGGGTTGAGCGATTTATGAAACATTTGTTTATTCAAATAGCTCGCATTGAGTCATTATTAAATACCTTTTATTCCAAACTGCCTGAAGATCTTATTATTAAAACCATATATAAAAGAAAGCCCACTAAAACTAGAAATCTGAGTAGCAAGTTTGTCTTGGAAAAAGGTTTTATTAATTTACGTAATTACAGCTCTAAAAATTTTTATACAAACTGGCTTGGCGTGTTTGAAGCCTCTCTAGAGCACAGTCTTTATGTCCATCCTCGTTTTCTAAAAACACTAGAAGAAAAGCGAAAATCAATCAAAAAACAAATAAATTCAAGTCAATATAATGCTCTTCTGCAGATCATAAGTTCAAAAAAAAACCCTATTACAACTCTGCGCTACCTGAATGATACTCGAATTTTAAACGAGCTATTCCCGGAGTTTGGAAGAATTTGGGGACAGGTGCAGTTTGATATTTACCATCATTATACAACCGACGAACATCTTTTACTGACTTTGCATCAATTGAGTGAACTAAAGAAACAAACTTTCTATAAAGAAATTTATAGTCGACTTCAAAATCCTATTGCTTTACATACAGCGCTTTTATTTCATGATATTGGCAAAAAGGGTCCCAAAAATCATGCCATCTACGGAAAAGAGTTAGTCGAAAAAATTTTTAAACGACTGCCTGTTTCTAATGAAGATCAAAAACTGTGTCTTTGGTTAATTGAACATCATTTACTCATGAGTGATATCGCTTTTAAAAACGACCCTCAAGACCCTGATGTGATTGCCAATTTTACCTCCACAGCTAATAGCCAAGAAAAAATAAATGCACTTTTTCTCTTTACGCTTTGTGATATTGCTTCGGTGGGGCCAGGTGTTTTAAATGAGTGGCGAATAAACTTACTGAGAAGTATTTTTTTTAATGCCAAAGATTTTTTAAACCGCGGATTAGATACAGTGAACTATTCTAGTGCTGTGCAAACCTCTATTCAAAAACATGTTTTAGATAAAGTAGATACCCCTCTTCAAAAATTTATTAAAAAAGAAATGGCAAAATTTCCATTGTCCTTCTGGGAGGCCTTTTCTGCCAGAATGATTATTGATCTTTTTAAAATTTATCAATCCAATAAATCTTCTAATACAAGTCCAACAGTTAATTTTTTAAACTACGAGCATACAGAGTACGGCGCGGTAGTAGTCATGAGTAAAAATCGTTCGGGTATTTTAAAAGACATTGTATCCGGCTTTACACATAGTCAGGCAAATATTTTAGGCTCTCGAGTCGTCACCTTGAATAATGACGATATCATTGATGTTTTTTGGGTTTGCAATTCCTCTAGCCGCGTTATTAATGAACACGAAGAGCAGGAAAGATTAAAAGATCATGTTCTCAGGGGAGTGAATAATCAAAACCTCGATCCCTATATTCCTTTATTTCCAAAAAAGGCCAAGATTGAAGTCGATCCAGTAGTCAGTGTAGACAATTCCATCAGTAAATTAGCCACTACCTTTCAAATTCAATCGGGTGATCGACAGGGTTTATTAATGGACATACTCAAAGTCTTTCAAGAACATCAAGTCAGCGTGCAATCAGCAAAAATTTCTACCTATGGCGAAAAGGTATTTGATATTTTTCAAGTCACCGATTTAAATAACAAAAAAATCAAAGATGAAGAAAATCTCAAGTCACTTGAAAAAAAATTAATGTCAATCTTATAAATCAGTGTACAAATACATATGCCTTTTGAGAAATTAGTTTTTTCTGGAGTCCAGCCGACTGGAACTTTGCATTTAGGAAATTATTTAGGTGCCATTAAAAATTTTGTCGATTTACAAAAAAATTTTAATTGTGTTTATTGCGTTGTCGACCAACACGCGATCACTGTGGATCAAAATCCGAAAGAACTTCGCTCAAGTATCTTAGAAGTACTGGCTTCTTTTATCGCCGCCGGTGTTGACCATCAAAAACAAATTATTTTTCAACAATCAAGTGTTGCTGCCCACTCGCAACTTGCCTGGATCTTCAATTGTGTCAGTCGTATAGGTTGGTTGAACCGCATGACCCAATTTAAAGATAAGGCAGGGAAAAACAAAGAAAATGTGAGTGTAGGTTTAATGGTTTATCCTAACTTGATGGCTGCTGACATTCTTGCGTATCGAGCAACTCATGTCCCTGTCGGCGATGATCAAAAACAACATTTAGAACTCTGTCGAGATATTGCTCAAAAATTTAATAATGACTTTGGTGTTGAATTTTTTCCTCAACCAGAGCCTCTTATCTATGGACAAGCGACACGCGTAATGAGTTTGCGCGATGGTACAAAAAAAATGTCTAAATCAGATCCGTCTGATTTCTCGCGTATTTTACTCACCGATGAAGATGAGGTTATTTCATCTAAAATTAAAAAAGCAAAATCCGACTCAGAGTTAATTCCAGACTCAGTTGATAAACTTCAATCAAAGCCAGAATGTTTGAATTTGATTAATATACTTTCTGCTTCCTTAAACCAAAAAGTAGAAGCCACCTTAAACTCTTACGCAGGCAAAGAGTACTCCTCTCTAAAGTCAGATCTTGCAAGCGCCTTAATAGAAATTATCAGCCCCATCAGAGAAGAAATCAAAAATTTGCTTAATAATAAGGATGAATTAAACAAAATACTTCAATCAGGAACTGAAAAAGCTTCGGAAATAGCCAATCCCGTGATTAATGAGGTTTATAAAATAGTTGGCTTTAAATAAAACCCTTTTGGTTGAAATTTCGTAATTAATAGACATATTATACAAAAAATGTTTGTACAAACTGAACCCACGCCCAATCCTGCAACCTTAAAGTTTCTTCCCGGCAAAGAAGTAATGAAAGATGGCACAATCTTCTTTCAAAGCCAGGAATCAGCCAGCAACTCTCCCCTAGCTCAAAATTTATTTAATATTAAAGGAGTGGAGAGTGTTTTTTTTGGATCTGATTTCATTACCATTACAAAAGCAGAGGTGAATGAATGGTCGTTAATGAAACCTGCTATTTTAGGCTGCATAATTGAACACTTCACTATGAATAAGCCTGTCATCTCCGAACAAGCCCCGAAAACGGAACATGCCTACGATGAAAATGACAGTGATGTTGTAAAAAAGATTAAAGAACTTTTAGACTCTAAAGTTCGACCAGCTGTTGCCATGGATGGCGGAGATATCATCTTCGATAATTATAATGAAGGCGTCGTTTTTCTTCAGATGCAAGGGGCATGCCAAGGCTGCCCGAGCTCTACAGCAACTTTAAAAATGGGAATTGAAAATATGCTAAAACATTATATCCCAGAAGTTCGCGAAGTTCGTCCAGTTGAAGCTTAGAATATTTTTAATTTTTTTTTTAGGTTTTTTTGTTAGCCTAAATCTTTTTGCTGAAAATTTTGATAAATGGAAAGACCTTCAGCGCTTTTATAAAAAAAATAAAATAACAAGCGGCACCCTTACCGAAAGTCAACTCGAAAAACTACCAGTACTAGACTATTTGCCTAGGGATTTTATGGATATCGAAGATGTCCCGATGAAAAAAGAATTATTTTATTTAATTGCCCTCCCTATTATTCATAAAACGAATCGTGAAATTTTAGAAGAAAGAGAAATGGTTCTTAACATTGAAAAAAAATACGAACGCAAAGCATTAAATGAAAACGAAATTAATGAAGTCATTCGACTTTCTACAAAATACAATCTTGAATGGGACTCTATTGATGAGCCCTTATTTAAAAGGTTAAAACAGCGTATTAATATTATCCCTGTCTCATTAGCAGTAGGTCAGGCGATTATAGAAAGTGGATGGGGGCAGTCTCGATTTGCAATAGAAGGTAATGCTATTTTTGGTCAATGGACCTATGCGGAGGACGAAGGTATTGTGCCTGAAAATAGAGATGAAGACAAAAGTCATGCTGTACTGAAGTTTGATAATTTAACTCAAAGCGCTCGAGCCTATATGTTTAACATCAATACTCATCAAGCCTACTATGGTTTTAGAATTATAAGAAGAATTGCCGAAACCGTAAAATATACCGACCCAGTCAGTGCAAAGGTAAAGTTTTTAGCAGCCTATGCTGAAATAGGCCAAGAATATGTTGATAAACTTGAGCTTATCTTAGAGTCAAATAATTTAAAGGAATTTGATCGTTTTGCCTATTAAGGGAGGTAGTACTGGAATCCATACCAGTAAATCCCCTTTTTGACCTTTGTACAGTTAAACCTTAGTCGGCCCTGAACCGGTACACGCTCTAACTGAATTAACATTTTGTTTTCCATTGTAGCGATTGTTTTGTCAATGGAGCCCTGGAAATCACTGATATAACAATTTATTCCTTCTACTCCATTGGAAGAGTCAATCACAAACCTATCGGTGGGGACACTCATTAAAGGGTCACTGGGTGAAATAGTTATATCTTCAAAGGGCAAAACAATAGAGGCATCTTTAATTCTATTTAGATCACCATAGTTTTCATTAAAAGGAAATCGTGCAATGAAATAAGGATCAGCGTTTGAAAAAGCGCCCGAGTGCTGCCCAAAAGCAGCATCAAAATACTCACTTGCTATTGCTTTAGCAACAGCACTAGCTTCGCCGTAGGGATAGGCAAATAAATTAGGGGTAATATTCAAATTTTCTTGTAGTAATTTTTGGGACAGTTCAATTTCCTCTCGAATACCCGTTTCGCTTAAATCCGGTAAATGGGGATGTGAGTGAGTATGGTTTTGAATGTCGACACCTCGGTTTAATAGGTCTTTTAATTCTTCCCATGTAAGATTTTCACTACCCCCTACACTGGATGTATTTAAAAACAATGTTACAGGGACGTTGTATTTTTCAAAAATTGGGAGTCCTATTTTATAAAAAGATTGATAGGCATCATCGATTGTAATGGAAATAGTTTTAGTGTCTTGAGGGTTAGCAATTAGATCTTTTAAATAAATAAACTTAAAGCCACTTTCAGTTAAATATTGTAAATGTTCTTCGAGTTGAATAAGTGTAGTATTCGTAGAAGGATATCGTTGATCATCAAAACGATGGTACATAAATATATTATTTGGAATTGTATCGGCTGTCGTAGTTGCATAGGATAGAGTGGGTTTAGCAAACTGAGCTAAAAAAATGAAAAAACAAATTAATAATTTAGAGATGGGCATAGATAGTTCTCTATCATACTGTTCCCTTACAGTATTTAAAAACCAAAAAATTCTTTGGAATAAATCCGTCAAAGCAGACTTTGGACATGAACAAAAACTGGCAAAACTACTTCAAGATTGCGTCAAAGAATTAAAAATATCCCCGAAAAATATTGCTTTTTTACATTTAAATCATGGACCGGCACGATTTACCGCCATTCGTAATTGCCATGCATTGGTAAAGGGCTTTTTCCTTAACCACCCAGTTAAGATTTTTAACTACAATATATTTGAGCATTATTTTTTAGGCTTTGATAAAGTTCCAACCAAAAAGACTATTTGTGTTTTGGATACAAACCGGCGCGATTTAGCTCTACAGGAAATAAATCCAAAAGGAAAACTCATTGGAAAAACAGATACTTATAAAATAGATGAGTCTCTAAAATCATTATTGCAAAAAGATGTAATCATTATGGGGAATGGTATCCTTAAATTAAAGTCGATGTCTGAATTTAAATTTTTAAAAGCAAAAGAGTGTGGCCCTATACACTTAAAGTCAGATTTTTTTGTACAAAAGTTTTATGACAAAAAGCCAAAACCAAATATTTCAAAAATAATTTATCCCTACGCGCCGATATAACTAAATATTTAAAAAGGAGTATTTTTTTTCAATATACTTTTGGTGGTACTCTTCAGCCGTACAGTAATTATTAACATCTTCAATAGTTGTAGTGATCTTTTGATTAAATTGCTCTCGGTTTAAATCTTCTACAATATCTGTAGCTTTTTTTTTCTGATCATCATTAAACACACCAATCAGAGAGCGATATTGAATACCTCTGTCTGGCCCCTGTTGGTTGGGAGTTGTGGGATCGTGAATTTTATAAAAAAAATGAACTAAATTTTCATAGGTTAAAATATTTTCATCATACTCTACTAAAACAACTTCCACATGATTGGTATTACCTTGACAAACTTCCTCGTAAGATGTTTTCTCATTGATACCTTGGGAATAACCCACCTCCGTTTTGGTAACGCCTTTTAATTCAGAAAACTTTTTTTCTACACCCCAAAAACAACCAGCGCCAAAGACAGCCTTAGACATAGTTTTTTCCTTTGAGCTGATTTTTCTGCTCGCTTCTTTTGGCAATTCTTTTTCTCCAATTTAAATAGCTCGACGGTTTGATATTTTTTTTCATAATTTTTTTAACTTCCCCCTCATCAATTTTATAAATTTTCGTTATGTGACTAAAATCCGTTAAATCATCCCATGCCATTTCAATGATATGGCTTATTTGGGCAGGGTTAAATCTCATATTTAATGATACAAATCAGAAGAAATATCGGATCTATAACAATTTGCAGCATACCCCTCTTCTTGAGTATGAAAGCAAAATAATTTTCCTGCATGGGGCTGTCTTTCCATCTCAATATCATTTAAGCCCACAGATGCTGTCGTAATAAAGAGGGTACTCAAGTCTTTGCCCCCAAAAGCACAACTCGTAACCTTTGATACGGGGAGTTGTAATATAAGACTCAAATTACCCTCCTTATCAAAGCAACATACTTTGCCACTGCCCCACATGGCCACCCAAAGATTGCCGTTTTTATCAATGGTCATACCATCGGGATTCCCATCTACATCGTTCATGGATAAAAAAACTTTTTTTTGGATGCCCTCCTCCTCTAAATTATTTAAAGAAAATCTGTAAATAATTCTTTTTATGGAGTCAGTGACGTAACCATAATTCCTCTCAAAGTCAAAAATAGGCCCATTAGAAATGATATAAGAATTATCAGAATAAATAGGTTTGAGAGATTGATTATGACAAATGATTTTTCCTGTTTCAAATTGTTGTTTGACGTCCATTGTTGAAATCCAGACCTGTCCATTTAAATCCACGTTAGCATCGTTAATTCTATTATCTGCATTGGTAAAATTTATTTTAGAGAGTAAGTTTTTTTTTGTAGAATTTAGATTAATAGAAAATAAAGCATCATAGGAGCTCATCATATACTGATCGTTATCTTGAAGTAAAATATTAGTTATTCCTTCAGGAACCAAAAAATGTTTTTCATTTAAAATATTTTCATCGGATTGAATAATTTTATTTTCGTAAATATCTACCCATAGGAGTTTATCGTTTCTCCAATCCCATATGGGTCTTTGCCCTAAAATACTTTTATAGGATTGTGAGCACAGCTCCGGCTGAACATATTTAATCCTCACCATTGCAGTATAAACAATTTCTAAAATGAAAAAAGGGCGCAGAAAAACTGCGCCCTATGCTTTAGGTATAAATGAGGGTAGTACCTAAACCTTACTAGCGGCATCCAAGCCTAATTTTAAATCCTCAATGATATCGTCTAC
>JAYPCO010000022.1:9845-17663 GCA_038124765.1 Alphaproteobacteria bacterium
CCAATCGATGTTCCGTGGCCTCCAATCCATTTAGTCATGGAATGCATCACGATAGCTGCACCATAGTCAAACGGCTTACAACTTAATGGTGCAGCGGTGTTATCAACAATGAGAGGTATGCCTAGTGGCCTTCCAATATTAGCTACTTCTTCTATTGGAAAAACTGATAATTTTGGGTTAGGTAAAGTCTCAGCATAATAAGCTCTCGTTTTATCATCTGTTAACTTTCTAAAGTTTTCTGGATCAGACGGATCTGCAAAGCGAACATCAATGCCTTGAGTACGAAGAGTATTATTAAATAAATTCCATGTCCCACCATAAATATCTGTCGAACAAACAATATTATCCCCGGCTTGTGCTAAGTTTTGAATTGAAAAAGCAGATGCTGCTTGTCCGGAACTTAATGCTAGTGCGGCGGCACCCCCTTCTATTGCAGCTAGGCGCTCTTCTAATACCGCATTAGTTGGGTTCATAATTCGGGTATAGATATTACCAAGCTCTTTTAAGGCAAATAGATTTGCAGCGTGATCAGTATTATTAAATTCATAAGAAGTTGTTTGATAAATTGGAACAGCAACAGCATTAGTTGCGGTATCTTTTCTATAGCTCCCCCCGTGTAGAGCCAATGTTTCAGGGTGTTTAGAATTAGTCGTCATTATTTCCTCATTTTCTTTTGTTCTTTATATAGAACTTTATTTGATATGTCAAACAATGATATAGATTGTTTGTTCATTATTTTTGCCTATTATCACGATTTTAAAAGTGATGCTCAAACCTAATCAATTAATTATTGCTATATTTGCTTTATTTATGATGAGCTGTGAGATGAACTCTGTTAATAAAACGGTTATTTATGAACCTAAGGACGATGTCCCGTCCGAAGAAAAAATTTTGACCAAAGACCTAAGTGGTATTGAAACATTTCATAACCAACCACTAGCCTCTCTTAAAGAGAAGTATGGTCAGCCTGATTTTACTAAATTAGAAACGGCATATGAATTTCATCGATACAACGCCAGTAACTGTAGGGTATTTGTTCAAAATAATACAAATGACAAAAAAATAGTTAATATCACTATTTATAATTTTCAAAGAAACACATTTGCCAAAAAATTTGATATTAATTTTTGCTCCTAATTAATTAATACCGTGATTGATATTAACTATTAAAAATAATTAAATAAAAATGATAAAAAAAATAATAATTTTACTATTTGTATCGTTTAATCTTTTGGCTCACCATCCTGGTAATCAAGTTGAAGCCGTATCACCCTATCCTGAAATTAGTTTAGATATAGAAGAAGATAATATAGATGGGTTCAATATTTATTTTACTGTGAATAATTTTAAAATTACTCCAGAGAATATCGGTAAGGAAAACATAGACAATGAGGGCTATCTTCATATTTATGTCAATGATATAAAAATTGGGCGAGTCTACTCAAACTGGTCTCATGTGCCAGGCCGTTTTTTTAATTTAAAAAAAAATATTATTAAAGTTACTTTAAATACAAATATGAATGATGACTATGTCATTGATGGTAAGCCAATAGTCGTCGAAATTGAGATTAAAAATTAAATTTTTATAAAATCTAAAGATTTAGGCTCTAACATTTCTAAAGCCCCTGTGCCAATGTCATGCCACAGACCATGAATAATTAATTCATTTTTTTCTAAAGCGTTTTTAACAAAAGGGAACTCAACTAAATTAGCTATTGAAACTTTGATACTTTCCTTTTCCAAAACTTGAATGGAAGCTTCATCGTCTAAATTTTGAGGCAATTTTTCAAATGCAGGTTTCAAAATATTCAACCATTTGTTCACAAAAATAAACCCATCCGATGACTGATTGTTATTTTTACAAAAGTGATAGCCATTTGAAATACCTCCACAACTTGAGTGTCCTAAAACAATAATATGGGCGACTTTTAAAGATGATACAGCGAATTCAATTGCAGCAGAGGTGCCGTGATGGTCGCCGTCTGGTTTAAAAGGAGGTATCAAATTAGCTATGTTGCGATGAATAAAAAACTCTCCTGTATCGGCACCAAACATTGCTGTTGCATGAACTCGGGAGTCACAACAAGAAATAACCATCGCTCTTGGGTTTTGGCCGTGGGCAGCTAATCGTTGATACCAACTCTTATTTTCCTCAAATGTAGTGGCCTTCCAGCCTTTAAATCTATCAATGAGGTATTTGGGAATGGTCTTAATATATTTATTCATCAATGTTAACTAACCCTATTTGCAATGTAATCCATAAAGCTAGACATGTAAGTTGCAGCATTTATATCTTTAATAAAAAAACGATGCAACGCCTTAAAGTTTTGTATTTGAACCTGATTTAGATAAGCGCTGCAATCTTGATAGTTGAGTTTGTAGGCGATGCTAGCTTTTTTACTATCTTTATTTATTTTTTTTCCAACTTTTTTTTCATCCCCCCAACGATCCAACATATCATCTGTCAGTTGAAAGATTAAACCTAATGTATTACTTAAAACTTTTAGATCTTTTTTTTGTGATGGATTCATTTTTATAAACTGCGCTGGTAGTTCAAAACATAAATTAAACAAAGCTCCTGTTTTGTGTGCATACATAACTTCAATTTGTTTGAGTGAGGAGTTTTTTTTCATATAAATATCCAAAGATTGGCCAGCTATTAATCCCTTAAACCCATTGGCACTCGTTAATAAATTAATCGATTTAATTTTTTGTTTATCATTTAGATAATGAGTTTCTGAAAGTCTTTTAATAGATAGAACTTGGAATAAATCGCCTGCCAACACAGCAGTCGCTTCATCAAATTTTTTGTGTACCGTAGGCTTCCCTCTTCTAAAATCATCATTATCCATCGCTGGCAAATCATCATGAATGAGTGAGTGTAGATGTACGCACTCCACAGCAACGGCAAGATCTAAAATTGAATTCTTATTCAGTGAAAAAAAATCGCCCAACATACTTATGATAAAGGGTCTAATTCTTTTGCCTCCAGTTTTAATAAAATACAACAAGGCTTTTTTAATTCTTTGATCTGGAGAAGTTTGTTTCTGCACATAGGAAACAAAGTGGTTATCAAATTTTTTGGAAAATTCTTCTAAATGGTTAATGTCAAAATTATTTCTAATTGGCATTGATTTTAAAGTTATTCATATAGGTATTAGAGTGGTAGTCAAATATAACCAAAACGATAACTAGAACTGCTATAGATATAAAAATGACGATAATTTTTTTTATTTTTGGCGAAAGATTTGTTTTTTGAACTAAATTAAAGATAAAAAAGGCTATGATTATGGATAAGAAAAAGAAAAATCCACCAACTAACACAGAATCATTAAATATAGCCATTTTTTAAAGTTATTTATCCAAAGTTATATACATTTGTATAGAAATATTACTTTTTTATACACAATTAATTAGTAATATTTATCACGACATAAGAAATCCAAATATTTGGATAAACTTATAAAGCTTAAGACTTAATTAATTAAGGAAAGGGGTAGTACTCTTATGTTTAAACTAAAAACACTATTGCCAGCATCATTATTTCTGGCTCTTCCGCAATTCGCTAATGCGAGTGCGAACCTAGAGTCTGGTGATTTCGTTGGTATTTCTTTTTGGCTGATTTCAATGGCCCTTGTGGCATCGACAGCCTTCTTCTTCCTAGAGACTCAAAGAGTATCTGCGAAGTGGAAAACATCACTAACAGTTTCTGGACTTGTAACTCTGGTTGCTGCTGTTCACTACTTCTATATGCGTGAAGTTTGGATCTCAACTGGAGATACTCCAACCGTTTATAGATACATTGACTGGTTAATTACTGTGCCGTTACTTATGTGTGAGTTCTACATCATCCTAAGAGCAATTGGTAATGTTTCAGGAGGAATCTTCTGGAGATTAATGATTGGTACTTTAGTGATGTTAGTAGCAGGATACATGGGTGAAGCTGGCTACATCAACCTATGGGCAGGTTTCATTGTAGGTATGGCTGGTTGGGCTTATATCTTATATGAGGTCTTTGCTGGTGAAGCTGGAAAGCTTGCAGCCGATAAAGCACCTGCATCTGTTCAGTCTGCATTCTCAACAATGAGATGGATTGTAACAATTGGTTGGGCTATCTATCCACTAGGTTACTTCTTTGGTTACCTAACTGGTTCAGCAAGCATGGAATCATTAAACGTGATTTACAACCTTGCAGACGTTTTAAATAAAATTGCATTCGGTGTAATTATTTGGAACGTTGCTACAACTGAATCTAAGTAGTCTAATCTACTTTTTTATTTTAAAAGCAGGATCTTCGGATCCTGCTTTTTTTTTGCAAAAAAATGAGCAAAAACCTATCTTTTTGTAAAAACTCCCTCCTTGCTAAAAGCGATCAAAGCTGGAAAGAACAATTTCTGTGTGGAGCGGATCAACTACATGAATCTTTTTTAAATAGTCCCCTCGTAGTTATTATTTATGTATTTGCTGTTTTGTTTATTGCATTTTTAGTTTTCCGTAGTTCTAATAGAGGCCATAAAGATGAGTAAAAAAGCAATCATCATTGGTTCTGGCTTCGGAGGAATTGCAGCGGCTTTACGTTTGAAAAAACTAAACATCGAGGTCACGCTTGTTGAAAGGTTAGATACACTCGGGGGACGAGCAAGAGTATTTACCAAACAGGGGTACAGACATGATGCTGGTCCAACAGTTATTACTGCCCCTTTCCTGTTTGAAGAGCTTTTTGAATTATATGGAGAAAAATTAAGAGATTATTTAAATTTTGTTGCTCTCGACCCATGGTATCAATTTTATTTTCATAACGGGAAAATATTTAATTACAGACCCTCCATCGAAAAGACAAACCAAGAAATAGCTAATTTTAACCCCAAAGACATCGAGGGCTATAAAAAACTCCTTGAGGTTTCTAAAGCAATTTTTGAGGTTGGTTTTGAAAAACTCGCTGATAAACCTTTTGTATCTTTTTGGGAGATGGTTAAGCAAATACCCTCTTTAATCAAATTAAAAAGTTACTTAACGGTCAGTCGATTAGTCAATGCTCATTTAAAAAATGAATTTCTTCGTAAAGCATTTTCCATTCACCCCCTATTAGTCGGGGGTAATCCTTTTACTACGACATCCATCTATGCCTTAATTCACTATTTAGAGAGAAAGTGGGGTGTATATTTTTGCATGGGCGGAACAGGCAAAATAGTTCATGAACTAGAGAAGCTGATGCTTAGAAACAATATTACCATTAAAAAAAATACCGATGTTCAGGAAATAATAATTCAACAAGATAAGGCTGTAGGTATCAAAACAACTGTTGGTGAAATTATCAATGCAGATATGGTCATCTGTAATGCCGACCCCCCAACTGTGTATGAAGAAATGTTAGGAGGTAAGCATTCTAGAGGCAGTGTTTTTAAACCTCAAAAACATGTTCAATATTCAATGGGATTGTTTGTTTTATTTTTTGGATCCAAAAAAAAATACGACCACATAGCCCATCATACTATTTGGATGGCAGATCGCTACAAGGAGCTATTAAAAGATATTTTTGATCGAAAAATTTTAACCGAAGATTTTTCACTCTATTTACATCGACCTACTGCCACAGATGAATCCTTTGCCCCTGCAGGCAAAGATAGTTTTTATGTCCTATGTCCTGTTCCTAATTTACAAGCAGAAATTGATTGGAGTACAGAGGCAATCAATTTAAAAAATAAAATTATTAAAGCGCTAGATGAAACGATCATGCCTGGGCTTTTAACAAACACGGAAGCAGAATTTTGGATGACGCCAGAAGATTTTAAAAAAGATTATAGGTCTAAACACGGTGCGGGTTTTTCTATTGCGCCTATTTTTTCTCAATCAGCGTGGTTTAGATATCACAATAGAGATAAAAAGATATCCAATTTATACTTTGCCACTGCGGGCTCTCATCCTGGCGCTGGCATCCCTGGTGTTTTATGCTCCGCTAAAGCAATGGAAAAATTAATAAAAAAAGATTTTAATTTATAATTTTAAAATATGGAAAAATTTGAATTAAACCTTGACTCGATTAGCAAATTTGGGAAAAGCTTCTTTTGGGCAGGATTTTTTCTTCCCTCTAAAAATAAAAATAATGCCTTCAAGCTCTATAGTGTTTGTCGTTATTTTGATGATTTAGCCGATGATGAATCACAGGACAATTCAAAAGATATTCAAAGAGCATTTGATCATATTTACAATGATAAAGAAAATTCAATCAATATTTTTTTCAAATCAAATAATATTTCTCTCACAATCTTGGAGGATTTAGTAAAGGGATTAATTTACGATCAAGGTTCCTTTGTCATTGAGAATGAGGAAGATTTGATTACCTATTCGTATCGCGTAGCTGGAACCGTGGGTTTAATGATGATGCCTATACTAGGGGTTAATAGCAGTGATGCAAAAAAAAATGCAATAGACTTAGGAATTGCAATGCAATTAACCAATATCGCTAGAGATATCTATGAAGATGCAATGATGGGGCGAATTTATCTTCCCAAAAGCTGGATTAAAGACATCACGATAGAAGACTTGGTTGGTAAGGATTTATCTATACAAAAAAATCAAGTAGTGATGGATGCTTTGAAAAAATTAATAAATCTAGCAGAAGTTTTTTACCAAAATGGCTTCAATGGATTAAAGTTCATTCCACTCAAAACACGATTTTCTATATTTATTGCTTCTAAAATCTATAAAGGAATTAGTGATAAAATCAAAAAACAAAAATTTGTATATAATCAAAAACGAATTTATTTAAATGTGATGGAAAAGTTACTAATTACTGTTTTAGCAATTCCAAAATTTTTTACTATTACAAGTAAATCAAATCGCTATCAAGATATTAGAAAAAAATTTAGTCATGAAAATCTATGATGTGGCATTTGTAGGGCTGGGAGCCAGCGCCCTATCTACTATTAAATTATTGTTTGAAAACACTAACCAACAATTAATTGGTATAGATAAAAATTTTAATAATAATCGTAATAATTTTTTTGGATTTTGGCTTACTGACTGGATGAGTAGGTATGAGGATTTAATTGAAGAAAGATGGGTGAATTGGAAATTTAACCTACAAGAGGTTGAAGTAGCCCAGGAAAGCAGAGATACGCCCTATTGTGTTATTCGATATCAAAAATGGAAAGAATACTGCCTGAAAAACCTAAGCAATCTTGAAATTAAAGAATTAAACGTTGCTTCAATTTTAAAAAAGGAAAATTATTTTGAAATTACCTTAGATAACAAAGAAGTTGTTTTTGCAAAAAAAATATATGACTCAAGAGTTCCCGATTTAAAAAAAGATAAACTTAAGCAACATTTCATTGGACATATAATTCAACCCACAAACGGTGGTCTTTCTGTTCCAATGCGATTAATGGACTTTCGCGTAAATCAGGATCAAGGTCTGCACTTTATGTATGTTTTGCCCCTTAAAAATAATTGCATACTAGTTGAGTCGACCGTGTTTTCTAAGAACGTACTAGAAGACCACTGGTATGAGGGACAAATCGAAACCTATGTTAAAAATATTTTAGATATCCAAGACTTTAAAATTCTTGAAAAGGAAAAAGGAATTCTACCTATGCATGAAATTCAAACCCAAAAAAATACTAGCGATTATATAAATATTGGAACGAGGGGTGGCGCCTCCAAAACATCATCTGGCTACGCTTTTTCATTTTATCTCAAGCAGTTAACCAAACACCTAAAGGATCAAACTGAGAGTTTTAATGGTTATCATTCTCTTGTGAGTCGGTGGATGGACAATATTTTTGTTGATTTTATTGAACATTCCAAAAATAGTGAGTT
>JAYPCO010000023.1:0-16998 GCA_038124765.1 Alphaproteobacteria bacterium
GCATAAACAATTTTTTTACATACTAAGATCATTAACCCTCCAATAAAAGGAAAGATAATCTCTCCTGTTTTTTCCAATGTAGGGTGAAATTTATAATTAAGATAATGGTTCCACGGGGGGAAGTGTATAAAACTCTTTTTATTATCTAAAACCATGTAATTCTTTATTAATTCTCTAAATTGCATTGATGAATAGGACCTACCATAACCAAAAGGATTGTTGTCATATCTAGTCCAAAGACCAGCTCGACGGGGCACAACGGCTATAAATAACCCGTTCGGTTTTAAAATTCTCCAAACCTCCTCAATACTGCTTTTAGGTTTTTCTACTAACTCTAACAAATGAGTTGAAATGACGATATCTATGGAACTGGGGTCTAGAGGTAGAAAATATTCATGTATATTTTTTTGATCATAATTTAAATTTTGATTAACACTCCCATCTAAAAAATCAGGAATACATTCAACGTATTGGTTTTCATTTTCTTGCTTTGACAAGAAAGATAAATAGGGCTCTGTATAACCATAACCACAAATAGACAAAGGCCCTTGAAGATTTATATTTGAATTAATTTGTTGTCGAATATACCTTTTTAATATCTGGCCTAATTTTGTATTATAAAAACTATAAATATCAGATGCGGTAATATCCATAGTTGTATTTTAACTAGATTTACTTAACATTCCATTTCATATGCAAAGACCAAATGTCTATTTATTCCCCCAATTAGAAGACAATTATGGGTATTTAATTAAAAACCCGCATGCCAATGAAGGTGTTTTGGTTGATCCATCAGATCTAGAAATGTGTCTTGAAATTTTAGAATTAAATGACTGCCAACCCTCTCATATCTTAATCACTCACCACCATGATGATCATATTGCAGCGGTTCAAGATTTAAAAAAACAATTCAACTCACAAGTTATTGGATTTGAAAGTGACAAAAAAATACCAACACCCGATAAGAGTATAAAAGATGAAGAAGTTTTTGAAATTCACGGTAATAGTTATCGTGTCATGCATACGCCCGGCCATACTGTTCAACACATCACTTACTTTATAGAAAACCATAATATACTTTTTGCAGGGGATACTTTATTTAGTATTGGTTGCGGTAGAATGTTTGAAGGCACCCCAGAGCAATTTTGGGAGTCACTGTCAAAATTAAAACAGCTTCCAGGCTCTACTAAGATCTATGCAGGACATGAATACACTCTTAGCAATATTAAATTCGCTCTCAGTATTGATCCTAATAATGCTGATTTGCAAAAATATTCAACTTGGGCTTCTCATCAAGAAAAGGAACATCGCCCTACTCTCCCTACCCAATTAGCTGATCAAATTAAGTGTAACCCATTCTTGCGATGCGATGAGGATTACTTTTTAAAGCTTTATCAAACACAAAATCCAGTTGAAGCATTCTCCAAAATGCGTGCAGCAAAGGATAATTTTTAAAAAAACGATCAATTATCATTTATTGCTTGGCGGTTAAGCGAATTGTGATAGTTTGATTCTAATCCTATGAAAGAGTTCTCACAGTTAGATTTTGATATTTCTGAAGCTTTTCAAAAAAAGCAGATGGACAAAGTATGTGCCCTTTACTACGAAGCAGCAACTTATTTTGAAAAAAAATCAGATATTGAAGCAGCATGTTTTTTTTATACTCAAGCCTTAGTAATGGCTTTAGAGGAAAATCACGACTTAAAAGAAAAGATCATATATAAACTTGAAAAATATGGTCGAAGTAAAGACGCAACTCTTAATTAATTCTTATTGAATGGAAAATAAAACCATTCAACTTCCTGAATCCTGGCTAAAGCATCTTAAAGATGAGTTCAACAAACCCTATATGGTCAACTTAAAAGAAAAACTTCAAAATTTAAAAAAAAATAAAATAATTTTCTATCCACCAGGTTCTCTAATTTTTAACTCATTTAATTTAACACCTTTGGAAAAAATAAAAGTTGTAATCTTAGGTCAGGATCCTTATCACGGCCCCGGGCAAGCCCATGGTCTTTGTTTTTCAGTTCCCGAGGGAGTAAGACCTCCTCCTTCTTTATTGAATATTTATAAAGAACTAGAGAGCGACCTTGATAAAAAAGTAAATATCCAAAATGGTAATTTAGAGGCTTGGGCCAATCAGGGTGTTTTTTTATTAAATACAACATTAACAGTTGAAAAATCAAAACCCTTATCTCACCAAGATTTAGGATGGTCTGAATTTACAGATACCGTAATCTCTCTCATCAATAAAGAATTGGAAAATATTGTCTTTATACTTTGGGGGTCACACGCTCAATCAAAAAAAAATTTAATCGATCTTAACAAACATCATATTCTCACATCTCCTCACCCTTCTCCTCTTTCTGCGCATAGGGGATTTTTCGGCAGCAAACCATTTTCAAAAACAAATGACTTCCTTGAGTCAAAACAAATTGATAAAATAAATTGGTAATGAAAGATAATCTTGAGAAGTTTGTGAACTTTATAGAAAAAAGTATCTTGGCTATAATTTTGACCTCAACTTTAATTGCTATTTTATTTGAAATTTTAAAAATGGTTGAGGCACGGTATGTGGAACTAGCAGATTTATTGCTTCTTTTCATTTATGTAGAAGTGATTGGAATGATCAGGGTATATTACGTTTCAAATAGAGTTCGTATGACTTACCCCTTATTTATAGCTATTACTGCCCTATCTAGACTTATTATATTACAACGAAAAGATTTTGATCCTGAACTTTTGTTATATGAGGCAGGTGCCATCGTACTGATCGCTATAGCGGTTGTTATTCTTCGTTTAAGATATATTCCACTACTAAGACCAACTGAAGATGTAGACGAATTCAAAAGCAGTAAGAAATAATAAATTGAAAAAAATTGCTGTTATTGGAACCGGACTAAGCGCACTATCTTTAGCCCATCATTTACCCTCATCAGATATAACATTTTTTGAAAAATCCTGGAGACCAGGTGGTCGATTGAGTACTCGAAGACATGAGAATTACGAGTTTGATCATGGGGCGCATTTTTTAAAAGAAGATCACGGTATGATTGGGCTGACCGAATTTTTACAAAAAATTAAAGCCATAAAATTTGCTGAAACTGATTATTGCTCCAATATTCTTCATGGACAATTAATAGAAAAAAAAAATATTTTAATTGGCCAAAAAGGAATTGAATCTATTCCAATTAAGTTTCATGAGTTCCTCAAATACCCAACTCATTTTTCAACTCAAATAGATCAGATAGAAAATGATCAGCAAAAATATTTTTTAAGATCGAAAGAAAATAAATTTGGACCCTATGATTTTATCTTTTGCTGTATACCTTTTGAACAAAGTAAAAATTTACTAAATTCATTTATTGATTTTAACTCAATCCCAGAAGTAAACTTTGATTCCATATGGACAGTTATGTTGGCTCTTAATAAAAGGTTAGGTACACCCTTTCAATTTGGATATCATTTAACACCTGAAATAAGTTTTATGATGAACCAAAATTTTAAACATGAATTCTTCAATGAGGAGTGTTGGGTAATAAATATGCGATCTGAATGGACAAAAAAATATTACAATATCGAGCCGTATGTATTAGAAGATTATGTTGCAGATCAATTAAAAAAAGCTTTTAAGTCCGATGCTAAAATAACCTTCAAAAAATCTCATCGTTGGAGGTACGCTTATGCTAAACAAAGCTTTAAAGAGATATCTCAAAGAAATTTCATTCAATCAATTGACAAAAAGCTCTATGCATTAGGAGATTGGTGTGAAGGTCCGGGTATGCAAGATGCTTGGCTTGCAGGAAAAAAACTAGCTAAAGTATTTAGCGATCTTCAATTTCAAGTTTAATAATATCTTTAAAATAAGGTAGTCGCTCTCTTCTTTGAGATTGATCCTCAAATTTTACATTATATTTAATTAATTTTTCAGTGTTATCCGCTCGAATAAGATCCTCACCCTTTTCATTCACAATAGCACTTTGGCCACAAAAATTTTGATGATCCAAGCTTCCAGAATAATTTGCATAAGCAAGAACAACTTGATTTTCGAATGCTCTTGTTTTTAGCATTTCTTGAGATACAAATTTAAACTCTTCTGATAGAGCGGTTGGAATAAGTATTAATTGAACACCTGCTTTAGCTAATTTTCTAACTAATTCTGGAAATTCAAACTCATAACATATCAAGGCTGAACATTTCACTCCATCCAGTTCAAATAGAGACAAATTTGTCCCTAAGCTAAATAAATTTTTTTCCATTACTGATGGTGGTAACACTGTTTTTCGATGGTTGAAAACCTGCTTTCCTGATTTAACAATATTGAGGCTGTTAAATCTTAAGTCTTTTTCCAATTCAGGATATCCATAAGCTATGGCACAAGAGTATTGATTACTTAATTTTAAAATTTCTTTTTGAAATAGGTGAATCTCATTAAAAGTGATTTTTTTAATATAATCCTCCGTTGTATAAGAGCTTAAAAAAAGTTCTGGCAGTAAAAGTAGATTTAAATCATGATTTTCAATAAGAATATTTTCTACCTTTCGTAATTTTTCTTCAAGAAGTAGATGTCGAGAAATATCCTGTTGAAAAATCCCTATATTCATGAAAATAAATTTATCATTTATTTTTAAAATACTTATATTTTATTGAAAATTTAATAGATAAAGGTTTATATTTTTCACTTGGATTATTTATCAAATCAAAACTGGTCAATCCCCGTTCCTATTCGCTATGGGATGGGCAGAATTAAAGAACTTACACAAATCTGCAATAATTTTGCCATTTCAAAACCATTATTAGTTACAGATAAAGGAAGTGCCAATCTCCCAATAGTTCAAAATATAATTACTCATCTAAAAAATTCTGGCATAGCTGTCAAATTATTTTCGGATATTTCTCCTAACCCCAAAGACATAGAAATTTTCAATGGTAAAAAAGTTTTTTTATCAGGGAACCATGATGCGATTATTGCAATGGGAGGGGGAAGTGGCATGGATGGAGGAAAGTCAATTTCGTTAATTGCAAATAATGATTATGAAATTTGGGATTTTGAGTGGGAAAAAACTCCTCCAAAAATAAATAATGAAAATCGTTTTCCTCCTTTGATTTGTATACCCACCACTGCAGGAACAGGTGCTGAGACAGAAAGTAGTGCAATGGTTACTGATACAAAGCTTTTAATGAAATGGTGTATTGCCCATCCTCAACAAAAACCAGTAGAGGTAATTTTAGATCCTGAACTAACTGTTGAATTGCCTAAAAATTTAACTGCTTGGACAGGTGTAGATGCTTTAGTGCATGCAATAGAGGCATTCGCCGTTAATTCTTTCCACCCGCTATGTGATGGGGCTGCCATTGAAGGGTTAAGATTGATTTATCCTAACCTACCCATTGTTTATGACAAACCTAACGATAGGAGCGCAAGAGGTAAAATGCTAGTTGGTTCTTGTTTAGCAGGAATTTCCTTTTTAAAAGGCTTAGGCTTTGTACATGCCATTTCGCATATGGTAGGCGCTGAATATGACACCCAGCATGGTTTAACTAATGCAATTGTTCTACCTTCTGTTTTAAAATTTAATCAGGAAGCCATAGAGAAAAAAATACCAATTATGTGCGAAGCAATGGGGCTTTCCAAAAATACTTTTGATTACTTTTATCATTCCATATGTGAACTATTAGATTATTTACAAATTCCCAAAAATTTAAAAGAGATAGGTGTCAATGATAGCTCAATTACAAGACTTGCAGAAAAAGCATTGAAAGATAGTGCCTTTGCTACAAACCCACGAACTGCAACCTTATTAGAAATGAAAGAGCTAATTGAAACCACGCTAAATTATGGGCGATAATTGAAAAACATATATATCTTAACTTTGGGCTATAGTTAATATCGAATGAATAGAGGGTTATTATTTTATTTTATCCTATCATTGATAGGGTATTCAATTTATGTGGTAATGGATGCGATTAGCAAAAAGCTAATTGCAGACTACCACGTTTCACAAATAATTTTTTTCAACTCACTTTTTTCTTTAGTTCCTATAGTCATCTATATCACTTTTAAAAAGGGATGGGGGGAAGTTAAGAAATTTAACTATAAAATTCATATAGCTAGATCTACTTGTGGCCTTTTAGCAATGATAATTTTTATTATTAGCTCTAATTATTTACCTTTAGTTACTCTTTACAGTGTTGTATTTATTTTTCCTTTGGTGCTTACAATCGGAGCTAATTTATTTTTAGGTGAAGTTGTTGGTTGGAGGCGATACTCAGCTATTACTTTGGGCTTTATTGGTGTAATTATTTCAATTAATCCATTTAGTGTAGATTTTAATAAATTTATTTTAATTTCATTTCTATCTCCCGTACTTGCTGCTGCAGGTTGGTTAATCATCAAAAAATTTGGACAAAAAGAAAGTATTTTTTCATTTATCTTCTATGGAAAGTTATATTTAATTATTGTAACTGGTTTATGTTTATTTTATTTTTTTAAATCAGAGTCTGGATTAGATTTACAATTAAATATCCTTTCGGGACTACTTCGAGGAATTGGTATTTTGCTAACTTTTATTGCTGCAAGCAAACTACCCTCTTTTTTATTTGCCCCCACTCAATACGTTCAAATAATTACTGGAGCAATTATTGGTTATTTGTATTTCGGAAATATTCCTACTCTTAACAACTACATAGGAAATTTAATCGTTATCGGTGCTGGAATTTACATCATTCACAGAGAAGTAAAATTATCAAAAAAAATTGTATCTCAATCTCTCAGGCCGACTATTTTAACCATTAAAAAGACATAAAAGTTGGATTTTAGAGGTGTATTATAATATCACCTCTCGTATCTTGTATTATCGCTTGATTTATAAGTCATTATAGTGTTGAAAAATGATAAATTTAGCATGCATACGAAAAGAAAACTTACATCTGATCAAAATTGGTGGCGCGGATCTGTAACCTACCAGATATACCCGCGTTCCTTTATGGATTCAAATGGCGATGGTGTGGGCGATCTACCAGGGATAATCAATAAGCTAGATCATGTAGCGTCCTTAGGTGTCGATGCCATTTGGCTTTCTCCCATCTTTACCTCTCCCATGGCTGATATGGGATATGATGTTTCCGACTATAAGGCAATTGATCCTATTTTTGGAACTCTCAAGGATTTTGATGAGTTAATTAAAAAAGCTCACCAACTGAATTTAAAAGTAATTATTGATCAGGTTATTAGTCATTCTTCGGATCAGCATCCTTATTTTATCGAGTCGCGAAAATCTCGAAATAATAAAAAAGCTGATTGGTATGTGTGGGCTGATCCCAAATCTGATGGCACCCCTCCAACTAATTGGTTAGCAACCTTCGGAGGTTCATGCTGGGAATGGGATACAAGAAGAAGACAGTATTATTTACACAATTTCTTAAAAGAACAGCCCGATTGGAATTTTCATAATGCTGCAGTTCAAAAATATCATTTAGACTGCATGAAGTTTTGGTTGGAAAGAGGTGTTGATGGTTTCCGACTTGATACAGTTAATTATTATTTTCATGATAAAAGTTTAAGGGATAATCCTCCTAATCCAGATCCAAGAGCAAAAAATGCAGTGCGCCCATTTGAAATGCAGCACATGATCTATTCAAAGAACCAACCAGAAAATATTAAATTTTTAGAACGTATGCGTTCATTGTTAGACAAATATGATGCACGTGCGATGGTTGGAGAGGTTGGAGACATGCATCAATCAATTGAATTGATGGCACAATACACAACTAAGAAGCGTCTTCATATGGCTTACAGTTTTGAAATGCTAGGTCCTGATTTTTCTCCAAACCACTTCAGAGAACGTATAGAGAATTTTTTTAATAAAGCGCCCAGTGGATGGCCATGTTGGGCATTTTCTAATCACGATGTACCAAGACATGTGGGCCGATGGCTATCGCACACAAAAGACCAAGATTTATTGGCAAAACAAGCTGCAGCGTTGTTATTAAGTTTCGAAGGGTCTATTTGTCTTTATCAAGGAGAAGAGCTTGGACAGACCGATACAGAACTACTATTTGAGGAGTTAACCGATCCAGATGGAATTAATTTTTGGCCTGAGCATAAAGGTCGGGATGGTTGTCGTACACCAATGGTATGGAACGAAAACCAATCTAATGGTGGGTTTTCTTTGGCAAATAAAACTTGGCTGCCTATCAAAGAAGCTCAACTCTCCAGAGCGGTATCAGCGCAGGGTGAAAACAGTGTGTTAGAGTTCTATCGAAGAATGTTAAAACTACGCAGAGCAGAAGAAGAACTGCGTTTAGGAAAAACTAAATTTCTAGATCTACCAGAGCCTGTATTAGGGTATACGAGAGGAAATAAATACATATGTATCTTTAATTTATCCTCTAAAGCGGTATCGATTGATCTGCCGATTAAAATAGAACCTACACTTAAACAGCAAGTAGATATAAAAGACAATAAGGTAAGATTTAAAGCAAACGGATTTGTAATTGGCACTCATACAAACTAAAATAAATAAAAACTATCTAAACAATATGTATTTACCTGATCATATTACTCAAACAGACATTGAGAATTTATTAAATGGAAGACATTCTAATCCCTTTTCAATTCTGGGGGTTCATAAAGTTAAGGGCGAGTCATGGTTGGCTGCTTTCGTACCAGACGCAGAAAGACTTACTGCAAAGTTTGGTTCAAGATCTATTGAGATACCCAGATTTACAGGCCCTATATTTATTGGCACTGTTCCCAATTCTAAATACAAACACAGTCTTAAGGCAACTTATGCTAATGGCAAAACATGGGCTTTTGAAGACCCTTATCGATTTGGCAGCATAATAGGTGAAGTAGATCAATATTTACTGGGAGAAGGCTCCCATAGACAATTATGGCAAGTCCTGGGCGCACACGTGACTACAGTAGATGGAATATCAGGAACTCACTTTGCTGTCTGGGCTCCTAACGCTGTAAGAGTTTCGGTGGTAGGAGATTTTAATGTGTGGGACGGATGTCGAAACCCCATGAGGCAAGTAGGGTCATCAGGGATGTGGGAAATTTTTATACCCGAATTAAATGATGGAACTCATTATAAATATGAAATAGCACCAAAGCACGGTACACCATTTATGAAAGCAGATCCTGTGGGATTTGGAGCACAGCACCCCCCACAAACATCTTCAATAGTTCGAGATATTTCTTCTTATAATTGGAAGGATCAATCGTGGGTATCAAAAAGACAAACTAAACATCATAAAAATCAACCAATATCAATTTATGAGGTGCATTTAGGATCTTGGCGACGTGCCGAAGGAAACCGCAAGCTTACTTATAAAGAACTCGCCAAAGAACTGATTGAATATGTCAGCTGGATGGGTTTTACCCATATTGAATTAATGCCTATCACTGAGTATCCCTTTGATGGTTCTTGGGGATATCAGCCAGTCGGAATGTTTGCCCCAACAACGCGATTTGGTACTCCTAACGAATTTCGTGCTCTGGTTGAGGCTGCCCACGAAGCTGGGTTAGGTGTTATCTTAGATTGGGTTCCAGCGCACTTCCCCTCAGATGCACATGGTTTAAATTATTTTGATGGAACTCATTTATATGAACACTCAGACCCTAAAGAAGGATTCCATAAAGACTGGAATACACTGATTTATAATTTCGGGAGAACTGAAGTGAAAAACTTTTTAATCTCCAATGCGGTTTATTGGTTAAAAGAATACCATCTAGACGGTCTTAGAGTGGATGCGGTTGCTTCCATGCTCTACCGAGATTATTCTCGTGAACCAGGTGAATGGATACCTAATCGTGATGGTGGTCGTGAAAACTACGAAGCCATCGACTTCATTAAAGAAATGAATACAACCGTTTACGGTGAGATTGATGGTGTCATGACCGTAGCAGAGGAGTCCACTGCATTTCCCAATGTTTCTTCACCGGTTCATATAGGCGGATTGGGGTTTGGGTATAAATGGAATATGGGATGGATGAATGACACATTGCGGTATATAGAAAAAGATCCAATTTATCGTAGCTACGATCATCACCTTATGACTTTTCCAATTGATTATTCTTTTGCAGAAAATTTTATCCTTCCTATCAGCCATGATGAGGTTGTCCATGGTAAAGGCTCAATGATTGAAAAAATGCCAGGAAGTGAATGGGAAAAATTTGCCAATCTTCGAGCGTATTACGGCTTTATGTGGGGACACCCAGGTAAAAAACTACTATTTATGGGATGCGAATTTGCGCAGTGGAGTGAATGGAACCATGACCAATCTTTGGATTGGGACGCTCTACATGGTGAGAACCACCGAGGTATTCAAACTCTTGTACGTGACCTTAATCATCTTTATCAAAATACCCCTGCCCTTTATCAACGAGATTGCGAGTCACATGGTTTTCGCTGGATTGCAAATGAACCCTCCCAATCTTTAAGTGCATTTGCTCGATTTGGAGAAAATGGAGACGACCCTATCGTGGTAGTTTGTAACTTTACTCCTATAGAAAGACGTTGGCGAATTGGTTTTCCAAATAACGGCGTTTGGCAAGAAGTACTTAATACTGACGCTGCTATTTATGGTGGGGGCAACAGAGGTAATCTGGGAAGTATTTCAACCGAACCAATTTCCTGGGGGGATTTTGAGCATTCCACTGAGATAACTCTTCCTCCTTTGTCTACTATAATTTTTAGATATAATAATAAGAAGGTATAATCATGGCAGAAAAACGTTTAGTTCAAAGATCCATGGCATTTGTTCTTGCTGGTGGTAGAGGATCTCGTTTAAAAGAGTTAACCGAGACAAGAGTGAAGCCTGCATTATATTTTGGTGGGAAAGCTCGTATTATTGATTTTCCCTTATCAAACGCCTTGAATTCAGGTATTCGAAAAATTGCAATTGCTACCCAATATAAAGCGCACTCGCTTATTCGCCATTGTCAGCGAGGATGGAATTTTTTTTCTGCAGAAAGAAAAGAATTTTTAGATATCCTACCCGCCTCTCAAAGAGTATCGGAGGGAATGTGGTATCGTGGAACAGCCGATGCCGTCACTCAAAATATCGATATCATTGATAGTTATGATATTGATTACATTGTCATTTTAGCCGGAGACCATGTCTACAAAATGGATTATGAAGTCATGCTTCGTCAACACATTGAAAGAAAAGCTGATGTCACAGTAGGTTGCTTAACTGTCAATATAAGTGAAGCATCCGCTTTTGGCGTCATGGCGGTAGATAACAACAATCAAATTACATCCTTTTTAGAAAAACCAGCTAATCCTCCTGCCATGCCAGGAAATCCAAAAAAATCTCTCGCTTCTATGGGTTTATATGTTTTTAATTGGAAATTTTTACGCGAACTACTGCTAAAAGACTCAGCAGACTCAAACTCAAGTCATGATTTTGGTAATGATTTAATTCCAGAGATTGTGAAAAATGGAAAGGCAATCGCCCATCAATTTGAAGACAGCTGCGTTCGTTCCGAAGGTGCGCCTAGTTACTGGCGCGATGTGGGGACGGTTGATGCTTTTTGGTCAGCGAATGTTGATTTAACAAATTTTACCCCAGAATTAAACCTCTGGGATAGACAATGGCCTATTTGGACTTACTTAGAGTCTACTCCGCCCGCAAAATTTATCCACGATGAAGAGGATCGACGAGGAGTTGCTATTTCATCCATGGTCAGCGGTGGTTGTATTATCTCTGGAACAGAAATTCGTAACTCCATTCTTTCTACAAATGTAAAAACTAATTCATTTGCTGTTTTAGAGAATGCGGTTGTTTTACCAGATGTTGTTGTGAATAGATTTGCACGCTTAAAAAATTGCGTGATTGACCGATCAGTTATCATTCCTAAAAATCTTGTGATTGGAGAAGACCCCATTGAGGACGCTAAGTTTTTTCGCGTAACTGAAAAAGGTGTCACTTTAATCACACAGAAAATGGTAGATAATTGGCAAGCCGCTCATTGATTAATACTCTTTCTGTAACTTCTGAATGCGTCCCTCTAATTAAAACTGGTGGGTTGGCTGATGTTGCTGGAGCGCTCCCAAAAGCCTTAAATAAAAATGGTATTGCAGTCCGCACACTTTTGCCAGGTTATCCTGCTGTGCTGAAAGCCGTTAAATCACCCTCTACTCTTAAAGTGATTGATGACTGTTTTGGTGGCTCTGCTCAATTACTAGCAGGCACACATCAAGAATTAGATTTGTTAATATTAGATGCACCGCATTTATATAATCGAGATCATGGAATTTATTTAGATAATAACGGTGAAGATTGGCCAGATAATATAGAGCGCTTTGCAGCACTCAGTCGTGTTGCTGCTGATATTGCTAATGGTTTAGTGGACGATTGGCAGCCCGATATTGTTCACTGCCATGACTGGCAAGCGGGATTAACCCCTTACTATATGAAAGTTAATAATTCCAAGGCTAAAAGTATAATGACTATTCACAACATCGCCTTTCAAGGAATTGCCCCTGCCCGCAAACGTCGAGCATTAAGTATTTTACCCAAGGATTTTAATCCAGAGGGTGTTGAATATTTTGGCAACATATCAACTCTAAAGGCTGGTTTAATGTATGCCGATAAACTTACCACTGTATCTCCTACGTACGCTCAAGAATTAATGACTCATGAATTTGGCATGGGGATGGAAGGAGTTCTTCGATATCGTAAAAATGATTTTATGGGAATATTAAATGGCATAGATGAGAGTATTTGGTCACCTGAGGTTGATACCGAAATTATCAATTATAAATCACCGCGTGGAAAAAATTTAAATAAAATAAAATTACAAAAAGAATTTAATCTCTCTAAGGCTAAGGGGCCACTTTGTGTAGTTGTCTCCCGTTTATCAGAGCAAAAAGGATTAGATATTTTATTAGAAGCTTTACCGACTCTTTTATCACGCGATGGTCAACTCATTTTATTGGGAAGTGGTGATAGTTGGCTTGAAAATGAATTCAGAAATATTCCCCACCCTAATGTATCAGTTTTTATAGGGTATGATGAGAAGCTCTCGCATCGAATGATTGCAGGTGCCGATGCTATTTTAGTCCCCTCTCGTTTTGAACCTTGCGGGCTAACACAGTTATACGGTTTACGATATGGAACACTTCCTGTTGTCTCTTCGACAGGGGGTTTAGCTGACACAGTCGTTTCTGCGTCCCCTGCTGCAATCGCCTCCCAAGTTGCAACTGGGATCCAATTTAATCCCATTACACCTCTAGCACTATCTCAGGCTCTATCAAAACTCTGTGATTTATATGAGCAGCCGAAACTTTGGTCTAAACTTCAACGCAATGCTATGAAACAATCAGTGGGGTGGGAAGATTCGGGCCACTCCTATGCACGCTTATATAAAGAATTACTAATCTAAGAACAATGCACAAAGCACAACTATCATCAGGCCACTCCTATCCTCTGGGCGCAACATTTGATGGCGAGGGGGTAAACTTTGCAATCTTTTCACAAAACGCTACTCGGGTTACTTTATGTCTTTGTGATGAAAAAGGCAGAGAAAATCGTCATGTAGATTTGGTTGAGCAAGAAGGGCATATCTGGCACGGCTACCTATCCGGACTACAACCAGGACAGCAATACGGATATCGAATTCACGGTCCGTATGAACCCGAAAATGGTCATCGATTTAACCCCCATAAATTTCTTATCGATCCATATTCAAAACGCTTAAACGGTCAAATCAAATGGAATAATGCTTTATATGGCTACAAGATTGGGCGTAAGACTAAAGACCTAGGTTTTGACCGAAGAGATAGTGCAAAATATATGCCTCGATCTGTGGTGGTTGATCCTGCGTTTTCTTGGGGCAGACAAGAAGTTGATCGGATTAACAGACCTTGGTCTGAAACGATTATTTATGAAGCGCATGTGAAAGGTCTAACGGCAGAAAGAAAAGATGTGCCTCATGCAGGACGTTTTATGGGGATGACATCCGAACCAATTTTAGAACATTTAACTAAGTTAGGTGTCACGGCTATCGAACTACTCCCCGTTCAAGCTTTTGTGGATGATCATTTTCTTGTAAAAAAATCATTAAAAAATTACTGGGGATACATGACCTACGGTTTTTTTGCACCAGAGCCTCGTTATATGAGCTATGGAGATATTGGAGAATTTCAACAAATGGTTGCGCGATTTCATTCAGCAGGAATAGAGGTAATTTTGGATGTTGTTTACAACCACACTGCTGAGGGAGATCAAAACGGACCCACCTTGTCTTTTCGTGGAATAGATAATGCTAGTTATTATCGCCTGCAAGACAATCCTCGTTTCTATAATAATGATAGTGGTTGCGGTAATACTTTAAATCTAGATCATCCTTTTGTTCTGAGAATGGTGATGGACTCTTTGCGGTATTGGGTAGAGATCATGCATGTTGATGGTTTTCGATTTGACCTCGCCTCAACTCTGGGACGCACAGCAGGAGTATTTGATCGCAATGGCCCCTTTATGACCGCTGTCCGACAAGACCCCGTACTGAATAAAGTTAAACTAATTGCTGAACCTTGGGATATTGGACCAGGAGGATACCAACTTGGCGCCTACCCTTCGCCCTTTCTAGAATGGAACGACAAGTACCGAGATCAAGTTAGACGATTTTGGCGGGGCGATGCAGAGATTACTGCTAGAAAGGTTGCGCAAAGAGCAGTGGGATCTGCGCTAAGGTTTGATCATGACGGGCGACATGCAAACTCCTCCGTAAACTTTTTAGCATGTCATGACGGTTTAACCTTGATGGATACGGTAAGTTATAACGAAAAACATAATCATCCAAACGGCGAAGATAATAAAGACGGTCATGACCAAAACTTCTCCGATAATTGTGGCACTGAAGGGCCAACTGACGACTTAAAGATTTTAAATTCCCGTTCAAGAAGACGAAAAAATATGCTTGCTACACTTTTGTTTAGCCAAGGAACCCCTATGATCCTAGCAGGAGATGAACTGGGTAATTCTCAAAAGGGTAATAATAACGCCTACTGTCAGGATAATTCGATTGGCTGGGTGAATTGGGATAGCACCGATAAGGATTTTTTAAATTTCTGTCAAAAAATAATTTCCTTTCGCAAAAAAAACCCCATTCTTCGACAGAAAATCTTCCTACACGCCAATCTGAATGATACTGACGGCACGCCTGATTTACGTTGGCGTAAAATAGATGGTACTGAAATGACTAAGGATGATTGGCACTCACCCGACTTAAATTTAATTGGTATTGAAATGCGCATGGCCAGCGGGACATCCTCCTACGAACCAGGATCGGGTGCTCTTTATTTAGTTTTTAATAGAGGTAAAGATACATGGATTACATTACCAAACTCACCTGAAGAAAATTCTTGGTCAAGAGTTTTTGATACAGATGATACTAAAGTAGATCCAGATGAGGAAGGGAAAGAATTAATCTTTGCACAAACAGTTGTAGTCTTTAAATTATCTACTAAGAAATAAAATTAGAAATGACAGCAAAAGTAATAACTACCCAACCCATAGAAGGACAAAAGCCCGGTACCAGTGGTTTGCGAAAAAAAACCCGCATATTTATGCAACCTAATTATTTAGAAAATTATGTACAGTCAATTTTTGATGGAATTGGCGGCGTTGAAAAGAAAACATTGGTTGTGGGCGGAGATGGTCGTTATTTTAATAATGAAGCAATTGATATTATTTTACGAATGGCGGCAGCTAATGGTGCATCGCAATGTATCGTGGGTCGTGACGGTATTCTTTCGACGCCTGCAGCATCACATATTATAAGAAAAAGAAAAGCTGATGGCGGGTTAATTTTATCAGCCAGTCATAACCCAGGTGGCCTAGAGGAGGATTTTGGTTTGAAGTATAACGGACCTAATGGAGGTCCTGCCACCGAAACTGTAACAGAAAAAATTTTCACTCAAACCTTAGAGATTAAAAGTTATAAAATTATTGAAAATAGCTCGGCGGATTTAAAAACTATTGGATCTTCAGAAATTGCTGGAATGAAGGTTCTAATTATTGACCCCATTGAAGAGTATGCGGATCTCATGGCTGAATTAATTGACTTCAAGGCCATCTCGGCGATGTTTCAAGACGGTTTTCGAATGTGTTTTGATGCAATGCATGCAGTAACGGGACCTTATGCCCATGAAATATTAGAAAAACGACTGGGCGCTCCAAAGGGGACGGTTATCAATGGCAAACCCAGTCCTGATTTTGGAGGCGGACATCCCGACCCTAATCCCGTTTGGGCAAAAGAATTGATGGATATTATGTATGGTGAAAACGCCCCTGATTTTGGCGCTGCCTCAGACGGCGATGGTGATCGAAATATGATCGTTGGAAGAAATTGTTATGTAAGTCCCTCAGATAGTTTGGCAGTCCTTGCTGA
Organism: Alphaproteobacteria bacterium; assembly: GCA_038124765.1. GTDB lineage: Bacteria > Pseudomonadota > Alphaproteobacteria > HIMB59 > HIMB59 > HIMB59. The sequence goes on from JAYPCO010000023.1 coordinate 16,406, forward strand.
TCTAGCTCATTTTGCTCCTGGCTATTCCAAAGGTCTAGCAGGTATTGCTCGTTCAATGCCTACATCAGCCGCCGCTGATAGTGTTGCCAAAGCTAAAGGAATAGAAATTTATGAAACACCAACTGGATGGAAATTTTTTGGTAACTTACTCGATGCTGGGAAGGCTACTATTTGTGGCGAAGAAAGCGCGGGAACCGGTTCTAATCACGTTAGAGAAAAAGATGGTCTTTGGGCTGTGTTGATGTGGTTGAATATTTTAGCTGTTTCAAAAAAATCAGTGAGTGAATTAATGATAAATCATTGGAAGACCTATGGTAGAAATTATTACTGTCGCCATGATTATGAGGCAGTAGACAGTGATGTTGCTAACGATTTAATGAATACTCTTCGAGATAAACTATCAAGTCTAAAAGGCAGAAACGAAGCAGGCATAACTGTATCAAGTGCTGATGAGTTTTCTTATGATGACCCCGTAGATGGATCACACTCTAAAAACCAAGGAATTAGAATTTTTTTCGAAGGAGGTGGTCGTGCGGTATTTCGTTTATCAGGAACCGGAACCCAGGGCGCTACTATCCGAGTTTATTTAGAAC
>JAYPCO010000024.1:0-1475 GCA_038124765.1 Alphaproteobacteria bacterium
TTAAATGTATAGAATTGATCCTGCATGCCGATATAGAACATTTTAGGATTATCAACCCAAACTACACCTTTATATAAACCTAAAGGCCATAAACAGTTATTTGTCTTGAGTTTTAAATCATCAGGTAAAAATGGGAAATGGTGTAAATAACCAGTACAAAGAATAATCGCATCGACTACCCTTGTGGAACCATCAATAAAATGAACTTTATTACCTTCTTCAATGTGATCGATTAATGGCACTTGAGAAAAATTATCAGGCCAGTGAAAGTGAGTAGGGCCACTTCGATAACTAATCGTTACAGATTTACAACCATACTTCCAACATTGTGATGCAATATCTTCTGCCGAATAGCTTCTACCAACAATTAACAGATCTTTATTTTTAAATTCTAAAGCATCTCTAAAATCATGAGAGTGCATTACTCTTCCGCCAAATTTATTTAAACCTGGGAAATCTGGAATACTCGGTGTTGAGAAATGACCAGTTGCACAAACCACATAATCAAACTCTTCAGTTGTTTTAGTATCATTAACAAGATTGTGAGCGGTCACAGTAAAATTATCTTTATCTTTGTTATAGACGACATTTCTTACAGGAGTTCTAAATTTAATTTTATCTCTAAAATTAGATTTTTTTAATCTTCCTTGGATATAATCCAACATCACCGCTCTTGGAGGATAAGAAGCGATTGGTTTTCCAAAATGTTCTTCAAAGGTGTAATCTGCAAACTCTAAACATTCTTTTGGTCCGTTTGACCAAAGGTATCGATACATACTACAATGAACTGGTTCTCCGTATTCATCAGTTCCAGTTCTCCAAGTATAATTCCATAATCCACCCCAATCCTCTTGCTTTTCATAACAAACAATCTCTGGGATACTAACGCCGTTTCTTTCGGCTGATTCAAAAGCTCTTAACTGTGCTAAACCACTTGGTCCTGCACCAATGACACAAACTCGCATAAAATCCTCCTATAAATAAGTCGTCAAAAGTTTATTTAAATTTATATTTACATAATCATCAATATTTTTTTGTGTAAAAATTGTCGTATTAAATTTTTAGAAATATTTATTTAAATATTGATTCTTTTTATTCATTGGTGTGTTTTGAAATAGTTTAATTATCAACTATTTAAAGATAGAAATAATGACAGATTAACTCAAATATTGTCAATAAATTCAAGGTTTAATAGGCTATTATTAAATTGTTTCATAATTTGAAACACTATTTATATCTAATTTAAAACCGATTGTATTATCGCTGCTGTTAAAGGTAAAAATGCAAAAATATTCAATATTCAGTTTAGTTAAAAATGCATTTTCCAATCATGAAAATTGGGAAGTAGCATGGAAAGATCCTCAACCAAAAAAAGAATACGATGTTGTTATTGTTGGTGGCGGCGGTCATGGTTTAGCAACAGCTTATTATTTAGCAAAAGAACATGGCATTACTAATGTTGCAATTTTAGAAAA
>JAYPCO010000024.1:1575-8596 GCA_038124765.1 Alphaproteobacteria bacterium
GGACGTGAAGATTTAAAAAAAATGATTCCTTTTGCAGATTTTTCTGACTCTTGTCGTTTTCCTATCTTTGGAGGTTTAATGCAACCTCGTGGCGGAACTGCTCGTCATGATGCTGTAGCTTGGGGCTATGCTCGTCAAGCTGATGCTATGGGCGTTGATATTATTCAAAATTGCGAAGTTACTGGTTTTGATGTTAACAATGGAAAAATTGAAGGTGTTCGAACTTCACGAGGAGATATCAAGGCAAAAAAAGTTGGTTTATGTGTTGCAGGTAGCACTACCTTGCTTGCAGATATGTTAAACATGAGACTGCCTATTGAGGCGCATGTTTTACAAGCATGTGTTTCTGAACCGGTGAAACCATTATTAGATCATGTTGTTACTTTTGGTGCTGGTCATTTTTACTGCAGTCAGTCGGATAAAGGAGAAATGGTGATGGGCGGCGATCTAGATGGATATAACAGTTATGCTCAACGTGGAAATATGCCAATGATTCAGCATGTGTTAACAGGCGGTTTAGCTGTTTTCCCAAATTTTAGTCGACTTAAAATGCTTAGAACTTGGGGCGGAATTATGGATATGTCCATGGATGGTTCTCCTATTATTGATAAAACTCACATTGATGGAGTTTATTTAAATTGTGGCTGGTGCTACGGTGGTTTCAAAGCAACTCCATGTTCAGGTTGGGTTTTTGCGCATACCATCGCTAAGAATGAAGTTCATGAATTAAATGCAGATTTTAATTTAGAGAGATTTCATAGTGGTAATTTAATTGATGAAAAAGGTGTCGGCCCTAAGCCGTGGATTGGATAATCAATGTTAGAAATTAAATGTCCTTATTGCGGTAAACGCTCTCAAAATGAATTTGCTTACGGTGGAGATGCTACTATCAAAAGACCTGAGTTGGGTAAAGAAGTATCATTAAAAGAATGGGATGATTTTGTTTACTACAGAGATAACCCAAGAGGTAAACACTTTGAATTATGGCACCATGTTTCAGGATGCAGACAGTGGTTTAAAGCTTCTCGAGATACTGCAACTCATGAAATTTTTGAGACATGTAAAATGAATGAGGAATGCAAATGAGTAACAATTATAGAACAACAAATTCATCAGGCCTTATTAATAAAAATAAAAGAATTAACTTTACCTTTAATGGAGTCTCTTACCAGGGTTACGAAGGAGATACTCTCGCTTCTGCATTAATTGCAAATGGTGTTCACTTAGTAGGAAGAAGTTTTAAATATCATCGCCCTAGAGGGTTTATTGGAGTAGGTGTCGAAGAACCAAATGCTATGGTTCAATTACATGAAGGCAATCGCTCGGAGCCAAATATTATGGCAACGGAAGTTGAGATCGTAGAAGGCTTAATAGCTAAGAGTCAAAATTGTTGGCCCTCTGTTAAATTTGATATAGGTGAGATTAATAATTTACTAAATCGTTTTTTCCCGGCTGGTTTTTATTACAAAACATTTATGTGGCCCAAAAGTTTTTGGTTTAAGGTTTACGAACCGATAATTCGTAAAGCTGCTGGTATGGGTGTTGCGCCTCTAAGCCCTGACCCAGATAGATATGAACATAACTATGAACACTGTGATGTTCTTGTTGTGGGCTCAGGTCCTTCAGGTTTAGCGAGTGCTTTAGCTGCAGCTAAAAATGGGGCAAGAGTAATTTTAGCTGAAGATAAAGCTCATTTTGGCGGATCTTTATTAAATGATGATGTCACTATTGGCAATATGTCCGGTAAAGAGTGGGCAAGTGATGTAATTACTCAACTTAAAAACCACCCAAATGTGATTTTGAAGAGTAGATCTCAGGTATTCGGTTATTACGATCATAACATGACAGTGATGTTTGAGAGAGTGAGCGATCATTTAGAAAAGCCAAGTAAATATACACCCAGACAGCGACTACATTATATTCGTGCGGGGGAAGTAATCGTATCTACCGGTTCTATTGAGCGTCCCATATCTTTTGGAAACAATGATCGACCAGGTATCTTTTTAGCCTCAGCTGCTCGAGAGTATATGAAGGTCTATGAAACTTTAGTGGGAAAGAAACCGATTATATTTACAAACAATGACAGTGCCTATGCTACAGCATTAGAGTTTATCAAAAATGACATTACTCCTGTAATAGTTGATACTAGAGACTCTTCAGATGGTGATCTTGTTAAGGAAGTACAAAGTAAAGGGATTAATATTCGATTTAATTCTGGAATAGCCAATACTAAAGGTCATTTAAAAATTAAATCTGCACAAATTGGCAAACTAGACCATACAAAAGAAAATTTTATTTCCTTAGAACAAGTAGATTGTGATTGCATTTGTATGTCAGGTGGTTGGACTCCCACAGTTCATCTTTCCTCACAGGCAGGTAATAAATTAAAATTTAATGAAAGCATAGATGCCTTTGTTCCTAATCAGAAAAGACAAAAAGAAACTGCCATCGGTGCTGCTAATGGATCTTTTACTTTAGATCAATCTTTAGCAGAGGGTTTTCAAATTGGCTTTGAATTATCCAATAAGTTTACAAATCAAAACACTAAAACCGATAAACCACAATCGAATGAACCCCATCAAAACCCTCATGAAAAACTATGGTGTATGCCACTGCCTGAAGGAGAAAAACCAAAACAATTTATAGATTTTCAAAATGATGTTGCGGTCTCTGATGTGGAACTTGCGCTGCGGGAAGGTTTTCGTTCAATTGAACACGTCAAAAGATATACCACACTGGGTATGGCTGGCGATCAAGGTAAAACCAGTAATTTAAATGGCCTTCAATATGTTTCTAAGATTCAAAAGAAAATTGTCCCTGAAGTAGGTCACACAACCTTTAGACCTCCTTATACCCCTGTCACCATTGGTACCATTGTTGGAAGGGAAGTGGGTAATCATTATTTACCAACAAGAAAATCACCTATTCATACTTGGCACGAAGAACACAATGCTGTTTTTACAGCGGTGGGTTTATGGCTAAGGCCTCGTTACTACCCAAGAGGTACAGAAACTATGAGCGATGCTGTAAACCGAGAAGCTCTTAATGTTAGAAAAAATGTTGGTATTTGTGATGTAACAACTTTAGGTAAAATTGATATCAAAGGTCCAGATGCCCCAGAATTTTTAAATAGAGTTTACACAAACGCCTGGTTAAAGCTTCCTGTGGGCAAAGCTCGATACGGAGTGATGTTGCGAGAAGATGGAATGGTATTTGATGATGGTACAACTACTCGCTTATCAGAAAATCATTTCCACATGACTACAACAACAGCTCAAGCAGCAAATGTTTTATCTCACCTTGAATATTATTTACAAGTGGTATGGCCTGATCTTGATGTTAATGTTTTATCAACAACTGAGCAGTGGGCAGGTGTTGCAGTTGCTGGACCTAAATCTAGAGAGTTATTAGCTGCAATGTTTCCTGATTTAGATTTAAGCAATGAAGGATTGCCCTTCATGGGAGTTGTTGACTCTTCTTTAGATGGCATCCCTGCAAGGATTTACAGAATTTCCTTTTCTGGTGAACTGGCCTATGAAGTAAACGTTGAATCTAATTACGGTATTCACCTATGGAAAAAAATTATGCAAGTGGGTGAAAAATTTGGTGTTCAGGCTTACGGTACGGAAGCGCTAGCCACATTACGTATTGAAATGGGACACGTAGCAGGTCCTGAGTTAGATGGAAGAACTATCCCTTATGATATAGGTTTACAAGGTATGGTTAGTGATAAAAAAGACTTCATCGGTAAAAGATCTTTATCAAAAGATGCATTTACAGCAGCTGATCGACCAACGATAGTAGGATTAGTTCCCTTAGATCGTAAAACAAAAATTCCAGAAGGCTCTCATTTGGTAGAAGATGATAAGGCGCCTACACCCGTTAAAAAATTAGGACATGTCTCTTCTTCTTGTTGGAGCGTTGAAACGAATAATCCTTTTTCAATTGCGATTGTCAAAGATGGAAAAAATCAGATTGGAAAAAATTTATTTGCTGTATCTCCTCTTAAAGATATTTCTGTTCCTGTGGAAGTCGTTTCTTCTCATTATGTGGATCCAAAGGGTGAAAGGGTAAGGTCCTAATATGTCTAATAATTTAAATATTTCCCCACTGCATTTTGACCATAAACTTGGTTTATTTGGTGATCATGATGGAAAAGGTGATTTGCTTAAAATATCAGAACTACAAGGTCATTTTATATTCCAAGTAGCTAAGTTTAAAAAAAGCAATGTAGATATTAACTCTGTTCGAATTGATAATTTGAACTTACCTTCAGAAAACCCCCATGTTACTTCAAATGATCAAACTAGGGTTTTATGGTCAGGTCCAAATGTTTGGATCGTCATTTCCAAAAAAACTGACATTAATACTGTTATTCAATCATCGTGTAATGAAAACGACTTCGCCATTACAGACTTATCTCATTCAAGAGCTGCTATTAAATTAGAAGGCCCAAAAGCATTAGATGTTTTAAAAAAAGGATCTCCTTTAAATTTCAACGAAGAAGTCTTTAAGGTTAATCATTGCGCTAGTACAACTTATAACGGCATTAACATTCTTATTGACTACATTAATAGCAATCCAAAAACACTTCATCTTTATGCATTAAGAAGTTTTGGTGGATCGTTTTATCACAGTATTACCGACTCTGCGCTAGAGTATGGTTACGAAGGAGTTTAAGCATGTGTGGCATTGTTGGAATTTATCTTAAGAATAAAAAATACAATAAACAGTTAGGAAAGTTGTTAACTGGGATGATGAATAATATGGCGTCTCGTGGCCCTGATAGTGCTGGATTTGCTGTTTATAATAAATCTAATAATTTTAAATATACTATTTGTCTTCATGGTTCATTAAATTCAAAAGATTTACAAAAAAATTTAAAAACAAAAATTAAATCTTTCAAATTAAAAACAATTTCTGATCATGTTGTGATTATAACTGCTGCTAAACCAGAAAAAGTACTTCCTTTATTAAAATCAATTGCAGGTATTGAGTTAGTTGGGTATGGAAAGTCTATTGAAATTTTTAAACAAGTAGGCAACCCTAAGGATGTGGTTAAAAAATTTGCTTTAGATAAGTTTTCTGGGTCTCATGCAATTGGCCATACTCGAATGGCTACTGAAAGTGCTATTACAACAAACGGTTCTCATCCTTATTCAACCGGTGAAGATGAATGTTTGGTACACAACGGATCATTGTCTAATCATAATAATTTAAGAAGAACATTAATTAAAAATGGAATTGAATTTAAATCCCAGAACGATACTGAAGTAGCAGCAGGTTATATCTCTGATAGTTTAATGAATAAAAAGTCTTTGAAAGATACGCTTACGAGCGGTTTAAAAGATCTTGATGGTTTTTATACTTTTATTACGGGAACCAGGGATGGTTTTGCAGTGGTGAGAGATGAAATAGCCTGCAAACCAGCTGTAATTGCAGAGACTAAAGATTATGTTGCTATTGCATCAGAATTCCAAGCAATGGCTCATTTACCAGATGTAAATAAAGCCAATATTTACGAACCAAAACCAGGTGTCGTATATTCATGGGGTTCGTAATGAATTTAGATTTAACAAAAAAAAATCTTAGTGATGTGAATTATTTCCTTCAGCATCTGGATAAGAAATCTAATGAAAGAGACTTTGTTATTAAGAACCCTCTTGGAAGCCATGCACTTTGTGCTGGTCTTCAAGATGAGATGAGTGTCACAATTAAAGGACATGTTGGTTACTATTGTGCAGGGATGAATAAAAATGCTCATGTAACAGTTGAAGGTAATGTAGGAACCGGCGTGGCGGAGAACATGATGTCCGGCACTGTTCATGTTAAAGGTAACGCATCTCAATCTGCAGGGGCATCGGGTAATGGTGGCACTTTAATCATTGATGGGGATGCAAGTTCGAGATGTGGCATTTCTATGAAGGGAATTGATATTATTGTCAAAGGTTCTGTAGGTCATATGTCAGCGTTCATGGCTCAAAGTGGTAACTTAGTCATATTAGGTGATGCTGATGAGTACTTAGGTGACTCTATTTATGAAGCAAAAATATATTGTATGGGAAAAGTAAAAAGTTTGGGAGCAGACTGTGTGGAGAAAGAAATGAAAAAATCAGACATTGCTGCTTTACAAGCAATCCTAGATAAAAATAAAATTAAAGCAGATGCTTCAAAGTTCAAACGATATGGTTCTGAGCGAAAACTGTATCATTTCAAAATTGACAATGTAGGTAACTATTAAAATGAGCGATACTCCAAAATATTTAAAAGGTTTCAGTACTTTTCCATTAGATACAATTAATGAAATCCAAAGATCTGCCCGTGAAGGGATCTATCAAATCAGAGGATTGGGAGCGAAACGTAAAGTTCCTAACTTTGATGACTTAGTCTTTTTAGGCGCCTCAGCTTCTCGATACCCATTAGAGGGATATAGAGAAAAATGCAATACATCTGTAATTATGGGAGATAGATTTGCCAAAAAACCAATCAAACTAGACATTCCTATTACAATTGCTGGTATGAGTTTTGGTGCTCTTGGAGCTAATGCTAAAGATGCGTTAGGAAGAGGAGCTTCTGCGATGGGAACATCTACTACAACAGGCGATGGTGGCATGACACAAGAAGAAAGGAAGTCTTCTAAATATTTGGTTTACCAATTACTACCTTCTAGGTATGGAATGAACCCAGATGATCTTCGTAAAGCGGATGCTATTGAAGTAGTTGTAGGCCAGGGCGCAAAACCAGGTGGTGGCGGAATGTTGCTAGGTCAAAAAATTAACGAACGTGTTGCTAGAATGAGAAATCTACCACAAGGCATTGATCAAAGAAGTGCTTGTCGACATCCAGATTGGACAGGCCCCGATGATTTAGAAATTAAAATTCATGAATTAAGAGAAATTACGAATTGGGAAAAACCAATTTATGTAAAAGTTGGAGCTGCTCGTGCTTATTATGACACGGCGCTTGCTGTTAAAGCTGGTGCTGATGTGGTTGTCTTAGATGGTATGCAGGGCGGAACTGC
>JAYPCO010000024.1:8696-16128 GCA_038124765.1 Alphaproteobacteria bacterium
CTGTTAAAGCTGGTGCTGATGTGGTTGTCTTAGATGGTATGCAGGGCGGAACTGCAGCAACTCAAGATGTTTTTATTGAACATGTTGGGATTCCTACGTTAGGAGCTCTTCGTGAAGCGGTAGACTCTTTAAAGGAATTAAATATGCATCGCAAAGTTCAATTGATTGTATCTGGTGGAATTCGATCTGGTGCAGATGTTGCAAAAGCTTTAGCCATGGGTGCCGATGCAGTTTCAATTGGATCTGCTGCGATGATCGCATTGAATTGTAATGCCGATTTATATCCCGAAGATTATAAAAAGCTAGGTACGGCAGCTGGTTATTGTCATCATTGTCATACAGGCAGGTGTCCAGTAGGTGTTGCTACACAAGATGCCGAATTAGAAAAAAGATTAGATCCAGAATTAGCTGGAAAACGAGTTAAAAATTATCTTGCTACTTTAACGTTAGAATTACAAACCCTTGCAAGGGCTAACGGTAAGTCAGATGTTCGAAATTTAGAGCCGGAAGATTTAGCAGCTTTGACTGTAGAGGCAGCAGCTATGGCAAGAGTACCGCTGGCGGGTACAAACTGGATCCCAGGTCACAATAATCAATATTGAAAAATTATCCATATTGGTGGGAATTTTATAAACCTTACCACTTAAAAAACTGCGAAGTAAAAGATCGAGTTTTTGATTTAGTAATAGTAGGTTCTGGATATACGGGTATAAGCGCTTCGATAGAGGCCAATCATCAAAATTTTAATACACTGGTTATAGATCAATTTGCTTTAGGAGAGGGAGCGAGTACAAGAAGTGCTGGAATGATTTCAGGTGGTTTAAACCTAGGCAAAAAAGTTAATTTATTTAAAAAGTATGGGAGTTCTCTAGCATTAGATTTTATTCAAGAGTCAATCGACTCTTATAAATATTTAGAAGAAACTATTGCAGGTTCGGAGGAAAAAGTCTTTTACCAAAAAACTGGTCGATTAGTTTTAGCGCATAGTCAAAAAAAACTTTTAGCCCTCCAAGAAAAAACTAATTTATTGAACAAGGTCACTCAGCTTCAAGTTGAATTACTGAATGATTTAGAAAGAGAGCTTCCTAATAACTACTATAAGGGGGGTATGTTAGTGAAAGATGCTGCAAGCATACATCCAAGTTTATTTTATAAATTTCTACTTGATAAAACTATCAATCTTGGAACTAAAATCTGCACGCCTTGCAAGCTAATCAGTTATAAAAAAGAAGATGATTTCTACTTACTTAATACCACTGAGGGGAGTTTAAAAACTAAATATTTATTTTTTGCTACTAACGGATACTCGTCGAAGGAAATTGGAGATGAGCATAATAAAATCATCGGTATACCTTCCTATATCTCCGTATCCAATGAACTCGGAGAAGACACCATTCATAAATTAATGCCTAATTTGAGAATGTACTCGGATACTAAAAATGATTTGTTTTATTTTAGGCCTACACCTGATCATAAAAGATTATTATTTGGCGCCTTTCCTATTTGGGCTGCCAATCAAGAAAACTCATCAATGGTTAAAAATTTCTTTTTGAAAAAAATACCAAAAATTCTACCTAATATCCCTAAATTTGAATTGGACTATATATGGGGTGGAAAAGTAGGTGTTACCTTTAATACTCTTCCTGAAGTCAATAAAATTGATAATCGCCTATATGTTTTTGGCTGCAACGGCAGTGGCGTAGCGCTTATGCCTTATTTAGGTAGTAGATCAATATCCTTATTGCAAGATAAAAGAAATTCTAAGTTTGTAATAAGTCAAATTCATAGCAATAAAAACTATCTTAAAAATATAATTATTAAATTATTACCTCTATTAGGTTTTTATTATCGTTTCAAAGAAAACTTAGAAAATAAATTTAATTAACCACAAAAAAAATATTAAGGCCATTGAAAGCTGTTCCATATAGTGGAATAATATTTCTTTAACTATGACTGAGAGTTTAAAATATATCAATAAGTCGCTTGAAAAATCATTTAAGATTTTAGAAATTTTATCCAAATCACTTTTTCCTCTCAAGGCTGCAAATATTTCTAGGAAGGCATCTATTTCAAGAACAACAACTTTTAGACTCTTATCGGTACTTTGTCATTTAGGTTATATTCATAAAAACTCATCTACGAACAGTTATTCAATGGGTCACAAAGCATTTCAGTTTGGCGAAACATCAGACTACCTTCAGTCTATATCTGAAACGGCAAAAGAAGTTTTGGAAGATGTTGCCAAAAAAACAAATTTAATCACTTACATGGCCATGTTAGAAGGCTCACAAATCGTGCATTCAGACAAAATATCTAATAGTAACGATTTATCTTATAGAACTTTTAGAATGCGTTTAGACGCGCATTGTTGTGCGCTAGGTAAAGTAATGCTTGCTTATAGACCAGATAATGAAATATCAGCAATTTATAAGAGCTATAATTTCTTTCCTCATACCAAAAATACAATTTCTAATTTACAAGATTTAAAAAAAAACCTTCATCAAATTAAGGTTCAAGGTTATGCGTTAAACCATGGCGAAGCTTTTGACAATGTCTATGGTATAGGCGTTGCAATACTGGATAAGGAGAAAAGGTCGTTTGCAGGAATCTCTCTTTCAGGAAGTAAAAATATAATGAACCCTAAATCTATGTATGATTATGTTAAACTTCTTCAGAGCGCTTCTATTAAAATTTCTAAATTAATTGTTGATAAATAATGATTTTTTTTAGAAATTTTGTTTCATAATTTGAAACACTAAGTATTAATTAAATTTAGCACATACAGAATGTTAACTTACAAGCCGGAGGTTAATATAATGAGCTTACCAACAAAATGTGAATACCTAATCATCGGAGGAGGTATGCATGGTCTTAGCACAGCTTGGCATTTGTGTAAAAAATTAGCAAGTAAGGGCCAACTCAAAGAAGATTCTGTCGTTGTTTTAGAAAAAAGTAAAGTTGCAGACGGTGCTACTGGAGTAGCATGCGGTATTGTTAGAAATAATTATTATCAACCTGCCATGAGAAGATTAATGGCTCATTCTGTAAATATCTGGAATGAGAATGCTGAAGTTTTAACTTTTAGACCCGTTGGTTATATGCAGATCAATTCTCAATTAATGCATGAAGGCATGTCACAAGTTTATCAACAACAAAAAGAAATTGGTTATGAGTCAACCTTCATTGAAGGTAGTGCTGACTGTGATAAGTACATGAAAAATTTATTACCAGATTGGCAGGCACAAGGTATCACTTCTGTGTTACATGAAAAAAAATCTGGATATGGTGCTAACAAAGGTGCTTGTTTAGGTATGCATAAACTTGCTACTTCAGCTGGTGCAAGAGTTATTGAAGGCGTAGAAGTGACAGATCTAATTAGATCAAATGGCAGCGGAGCTGTTTCTGGTGTTAAAACTGCCAGAGGTGATGTGCATTGCACCCAATTAATTGTTGCTGCAGGCCCATGGGTTAGAAAATTTTGGGAAATTTTAGAATTACCTAATACTGTTAAAATCAAACAGCCAGATGGTTCATTTGTAGAAGACATTCCTATGTGGACTTACACAGCACTTGAAGAGGGTGAGCTCGATGTTGATCCAAATTCCTATAAAATGTCAGATGGGAGAGAGTACCCTGTCATTCACGTTGATACAGAGTCATCGCTTTATTCTGATAAAACTGGGAAACCAATACATGAAAATGAAATGTGGGGCTTTTACTACAAGCCTGATGTATACCGTAAAGGTATTCAAGGCGGTTCATCTCCATATGATATTAATAAACCTTTAGACGATGTTAAAATTGATCCTTACGGTCATGACTCAGATGAATTTCAACCTCGAGCATCATTCGAGGATAAATGGACATCAGCTCTAGCTTTCTGTCAAAAGCAGTTTGAAGGATGTCACGCTAAGTACAAACACCAAAAAGCGGGTGGTATTGGGTGTGTGACTCCAGACCGTTTTCCTGTATTCGACCAATATAGAGAAAACGTTTATATTATAGCTGATGCAAATCATGGATACAAAATGGCTGGTTTAGGCGATTTAGTATCCGAGGAAGTACTAGGCAGAAAATCTGATATTCTAGAACCTTTCAGATTTTCTAGATATGAAGAAGGGAAACTACATCCGGTCTCAAATAGTCCGTTCCCTTGGAGTTGATGTTAGGAGGAGGAATATAATATGACAGCACTCGAAACGTACGTTAAAGATAAAAAAAGACAGGAGTATATTAAACAGGTACGAAAGAAAATAGATAAGCTAGGTATCGAGTATATCTACTATCAATTTATTTCAGTTACTGGAAGAATTGTAGGTAAAGGTGTTCCAGCTGATCACTGGGAAAGCGTTGCGAACAAGGGTTTCCAATTAGTTTATGGTGCTACCGCAAACTTATTTACTAATCGCCATGGTGATTACATTGGTTATGGACCTGAAGCCCACGAGCTTGTGGGTATTCCGGACCCAGAGACTTTTGTTCAACTCCCTTGGGATAAAAGAATTGCAAGAGTATTTTGTACTTGCTTTAGAAACAGGGAAGAAGAAAAAGATCCAGGTGGTTATCTAACTTCTGACTGCCGTGGTAACTTAAAAAGAATTCACGAAGAATTTAAAAAGAAACACGGACTAGAATTACGTGCAGGTACTGAGCCAGAAATGATGTGGCTAACTAAAAATGAAGACGGAACTCCAACAGGTTCTGGTTTCTCTAAGCCATATTGCTATCATATCGATCAGTTTGAATCTTTAAGACCTGTTTATATGAAAGTAATTGAATACTCTCGTGCAATGGGTTTAGACATCATTCAAGGTGATCATGAAGATGCACCAGGTCAATTAGAATTAAACTTTAACTATGATGATGTTGTTAGAAACGCGGATAGATTGTCTACATTTAGACAAATTTGCGCTCAAGTAGCAAGAGAGTTTAACTTAATAGCTTGTTTCTTAAGTAAGCCTTTTGTCGGTGTTTCTGCTTCTGGATGCCATACAAACATTTCATTGTGGAAAGGTGGTAAAGACGAAACTGTCGCTATGGGAAATAAAACATTCCCTGGTATGGAAAATGTTTTCCATCATAGACGTGGCGGTACAAACGTATTTATGCCGGATACAAAAGATAGAAGAATTCCAGGTAAAGTAGGTTTATATGCTATCGGTGGTGTTATGGAACACTTACCTGCCTTAACTGCAATTGGTTCATCTACTGTTAACTCATATAGAAGACTATGGGATACTGGTTTCTGGGCTCCTGTTTATGCGGATTGGGGTTATCAAAATAGAACTTGTGGTTTGAGAGTATCTGCTCCAGGTCGTTTTGAATATCGATCAGTTGACTCTGCTCATAACCCTTATTTGATGGGTGCCGGTTTATTGAAGGCATTCGACCATGGTATCTCAAAGAAAATGGATCCAGGTAAACCTGAACAAAATAACATGTACGAACAAATGAAAGCTGGTAAGCAAGTTGAAAAACTACCAATGACTTTAGGAGAAGCTTTAGACAAATTGAAGAAAGATGAAGTTATCCAATCTGCAATGCCAGGCGACATGTTGAAAGTGTTTATGGAATATAAGACTGATGAGTGGGAAGAGTTTTTAGCAACACCTACTCAGTGGGATCTCGATAAATATTTAGACTGCTTACCATAAAATAAAAAGGAGAAAAGTATATGTGTGGAATAGCTGGAGTTATTAATAGAAAAAAGACTGTAAACGTCGGGGAGCAGATGCGACTCATGTTACAAGGTCTTAAGCATAGAGGACCAGACTCTACTGGTTACGCTGTGTATGGCACGCCTTTGAAAAAAGGCTTCGTGATGAGATTTAAAGTCTCTGAAAATGAAGCTGAAAAGGTAAAAGCCGTTGTGGAAGCACCAGAGGTGTTGAAATCAAGAAAAGATCAGGTTGATAAAATCTTGAAAAAACATGGCGCTAAAGTAACGAAGCAAAGCTCCAGCACCCCATATGCTTTTCGATATGAATTTGATTTTAAAGGAGATCTTACAGATCTTGCTAAGGAAATCGAAACAGTAGAAAAAACTGAAATCTTATCCATTGGTAAAGGCCTTGAGTTAATCAAAGACCTCGGTGATGCAACAACCGTTGCTAATCAATATGGTTTAGGAAAATTTATGGGAACTCATGGAATAGGCCATACCCGTATGGCAACGGAGTCTGATGTGGATATTAAATCAGCTCACCCTTATTGGGCATTCCCATTTGAAGACGTTTCTGTAGTTCACAATGGTCAATTAACTAACTATTGGGGCAATAGAAGAGTCTTGGAGAGAAAAGGTTATCGTTTTAATTCAAACTGTGACTCAGAAATTATTGCTGTTTATATTGCTGATAAAATGGCAAACGGTGTGGAGTTAGAGAAAGCTATGCACGATAGCTTAGATGAACTTGATGGAGTGTTTACCTATGTTGTGGCAACAAAAAACCAATTAGGTATGGCGAAAGATTATATGGCTGCTAAACCAATGGTTATTTACGAAAGTAAAGATATTGTTGCGTGTGCTTCTGAAGAAGTTGCAATTAGAAACATTTTCCCTCATGAGATACCAACTTATGATCCATATGAAGCGGAGGTTAAAGTATGGCAGGTTTAACAAAAAAACAAAATGTTGCCTTTTCTGAAGAAAATCTAACAGGAAGAACGCAACAGATTTATTTTAACCCTACAGAGGAAGAAAATTTTACGTATTACGGATCGGTTGATGTTGATTTTAATAAAAGAACATCAATTGATGCGGAAAAACTTCAAGCTAGGCAGCTAAATCAACAAATCCGAGACGCTATGAAAAAAGGTTACGGAACAATAGTAATTAAAAATCCAGGTGCAAAACACTCTTTAGGTGTTGGTTTATTAAATAAACTAAACTTAATCTTTGAAGGTAGTCTTGGTTATTTCGGCGTTGGTTGTATTGATGGACCGACTGTGAGAATTCAAGGAAGAGTAGGTTGGTCTTGTGCAGAAAATATGATGTCTGGAAAAGTTGTAGTTGAAAATAACGCGGGTTCATGTTTTGGCGCAGCCCTTCGTGGCGGTGACCTAGTAGTAAAAGGTAATGCGGGTGCACGATCTGGTATTGATATGAAAGGTGGCACAATCATTATAGGTGGTAATGCTGGTGCATTTACAGGCTTTATGATGCAACGTGGTCGTATCGTAGTCTGCGGTGATGTCAGTGCTAATATGGGAGACTCCATGTATGACGGAATGATCTTTGTTGGCGGTGAGGTAAAATCACTTGGCAGTGATTGTGTTCCAGGTGAAATGAATGAATATGAAGTTAAATGGCTTGAACAAAAACTTAGAAATTCTGAAATAGACTCTAAGGTTCCTGCTAGTAAGTTCAAAAAATTTGTTGCCGGTAGAAAACTTTGGAACTATGACAACTTAGAGCCAAGTGAAAGAAAAGGAA
>JAYPCO010000025.1:0-15581 GCA_038124765.1 Alphaproteobacteria bacterium
GCTGATCAAATGATTTTTATGGATGAGGGTAGAATAGTGGAACAAGCTACTCCAGAAGAGTTCTTTGATAACCCTAAAAGTGATAGAACTAAATTATTTTTAAGCCAAATTTTAAATCACTAATTTTCATAACTAAATGTCTAATCAACTTTCTGTGCAAGTGACACGGGGCGGTTTATTAGAAAGCAGTCATAAAATTCAGACTATTTTCTTAGATCAAAATGGCAAAACAATTTTTAATCAAAACTCTGCTCGCAGAGTATTTCCTAGATCTGCAATTAAAATTTTGCAAGCTATCCCTTTTATACAAAGCAAAGCGGTTAATGAGTTTAACTTATCAGCTAAGCATATAGCTTTATCTTGCGCATCTCATAATGCAGATATTATTCATGTTGAAACAGCAATAGATTGGATTAAAAAATTAAAAAAAACTGAAAAAGTTTTACTTTGCGGTCATCACCGCCCAATGGGATCCGACAGTTCAAAAAAAATTTCAAAATTAATCCAACAAAAATCACCTATCTTGAATAACTGTTCTGGTAAACACCTAGGTATGATTTCTCGTTGTTTAGTAGATGGAATGAATATTAAAGAGTACTTACAATTTGATAATCATCATCAAATACAAATTTTAGAAGTTTTAGAGAATTTATTTGAGGCAAAAATAGAAAACTTAACAAGAGATGGATGTCACGCCCCAATGTTTTCCATACCTCTCAAAAGTTTAGCCTTAGCAGCATTAAAAGTTTCCCATTATGAAAAATTGATACCTCAATACAACTTGGCAGTTGAAAGATCATTAAAATCAGTCACTCAGCATCCCTTTTTAACTGCCGGTCAAAATCAATTCGACTCTAATATAATCAAAGTAACAAAAGGGAGAATTTATTTTAAAAGAGGGGCAGAAGGTATTGGATTTATAGTGGATAGGAAAAATAAAATAGGGGGCGCTATTAAAATAGAGGATGGAAATATGAGAGCATTACCCATTGCAACACTGGCACTTTTAAAACAACTAAAATTAATTAATCAAAAAGAATTAAGTCTTTTAAAAAAATGGTCAGATATACCAATACTTAATTGTAATAAATTTGAGGTTGGTAAGATTATTGTTAGTTAACTTGCTAAAATGAGTGAAGTTTTTTTATCTTTGCTATCAGGCTGGATAGTGTTTTATTTTGCGGTTTTCTTGCCAGGCCCTAATACGTTTTTTGTTGCCTCAGTAGGCATGACAGGTAACAAGCATCAAATTTGGGGGGCTGCTATAGGTACAGCCATTGGGTCTTTTACATGGTGTTTATTAGCGACCTCTGGTATTTCCTTTTTAGTTTCTAATTTAATGGGTTGGGGTTTTTATTTACTCAAACTTTTAGCTAGTTTATATATGCTGTATCTTGCCTATCAAACAGGAAAACAATACTTCGCCACCCAAAACCAATTAATTAAAACAAGTAATCAAGAAAATTTTTTTAAAAGTATGAGGAAAGCAATCATTGTTGCATATACAAACCCTAAAGCATTCGCTTTTTGGTCTGCTTTAGCAACTATTAAATTTAGTGAGTCATTAAATTTTCAAATAGCTTTATTATTTTCAATCGGTTCATTTTTTATATCTGCAATGAACTATAGCATCATAGGTCATTTTTTTGGGATTAAAAAATTTTCTAGTTATTTTAGTAAGCCAAAAAATATTGTTAATCTGATCTTTGCAGGATTATTTTTATTTGTTGCTGTGGAAATTTGGTTTTTTTAAGTGAAGGCTAGAGGCCCTAAAATAAAAGGGCGCTCTAAAATTTTCTTTGTAGTCTTGTATCAATTTCTCTTTGTCTTCTCTCTAATTCTACTAAATCTTGAGATTGAGCTAAATAAAGCTCATCCCTCGCTATAGCAGAAGAATATTGTTTAATATTCTTTTTAGAGAGAACCTGACTGAGAGTTTTAAATAAGTTGCTCATTATTATGCAGCTTGTTTTAGTGAAGATGGGAAAGATCTATTCTTTTGAAAGAAAGAATAGGCATATTGCCAATCTGTTCCATACTCAACTTTACAAAAATTAACGATACCGTCTTCTTTTTTGCTGAAATTAATTGAGTCAAATAGGTTTAACCAAAACTTCATTGATTTACCTGTAAATGCAAATGATTTGTTCATTTTTTTATGTCCTTTCGTTTTAATGATTGTTTTATAGGATAAAACTTTACTTTTGACTTTTGCTAAAAAGAGACGGCAGATACGTTATTTTTAAGATAATACTAATAAAACGCCGACTAGGACCATTATGGAGCCTGTGATTTTATTTAGCCTTTGTGCGGACTGTGGTTTTGAAACCCATCGCTTTATTTGATTTCCAGCCGAACAAACAACCACTAAAGATAAAAAAACACTGCAGTAAACAGTAGCTAAAACTTCTAAACCTGACCAAAGAGTTAATTTAGATAAGTCCATAAATAGCGGGATAAATGAAAGGTAGAAAAGAATAACTTTAGGGTTGGTACCACCAATTAAAAAACCTAAAAGAAATTGCTTAATATGAGAGACTTTTTTTTTACTTTGTGAATCTAAATCAAGTGACTTCAGTCTAAACTGACTGACCCCTAAATAAACTAAATACCCAGCTCCTATCCACCTGACAATATACATAACCGGTTCCAAATAGCTTGATAAATAGCCTAAAGATAAAATTGCAAGCGAAAGGTAAACTACATCGCCGACTGCCTCGCCTGCACCTAGAATTAGTCCTGATTTTAAACCTTGCGAGGTTGAAACCGAGAGTGCTGCAAGAGTGCCGGGGCCAGGTGAGATTCCAAATATAAAAGCGGCAACAGATAAAGATAGAAATGTTGCAAAATCCATTCAGCGAACATTAAACTTTTCAAATCTAGTAAACAACTATTAAAATGTTATAAGTAGTCTAATAATATGAATTTTTTTGATGGACATAACGATGTTCTTTTTCGACTCTTTTTAAAAAACAAAAAAGATAGCGATCAAGATTTTCTTAAAGGAGATAATGAGGGACATCTGGATTTTCCCCGGATGAAACAAGCTGGTTTTAAAGGTGGGTTTTTTGCAATTTATGTTCCCTCGCAAGAAGAAGAAGTGGCCTCTTCCGATAAACCGGTCAAGTATGACTTGATGGCAAATGATGAGTACTCATTGCCACTGCCGGCACCAGTGTCTGTGAAGGAGGCTCTTCCCGTTGTGTTAAATAAAATTGCCCTTCTCTCCAAAATTGAAAAAAATTCCAATCAGGAAATAAAGGTTTGTTTGAATGGCCAAGAGGTTGAGGATGTTTTTCATAATAACAAACTTGCCATTATTATGCATATTGAAGGCGCAGAGTGCATTGATCAAAACTTTTATAATTTAGAGGCTTTACATCGTGCTGGTTTACGTTCCGTAGGGCCAGTATGGTCAAGACCGACTATATTTGGTGAAGGAGTGCCTTTTGCATTTCCCCATTCTCCTGATACGGGTAGGGGTTTAAGTGATTTTGGCAAAGAGTTAATTAAAAATTGTAATTTGTTAAATATGATCATTGACACTTCCCATCTCAATGAAAAAGGTTTTTGGGATATCGCCAAACACTCTCATTCGCCGCTTGTTGCGACCCACAGTAACGCTCATACGATTTGCCCACACACGCGTAATCTGACGGATAAACAATTAGACGCCATTAAAGAAACGCAGGGAATGGTGGGCGTTAATTTTGCACCTGCCTTTTTGAGAGGTGATGGAAAAATGTTAAAAGAAACACCCCTTCAATTGATCGTTGATCATTTCAAATACCTAGTGGACAAATTAGGTGAGGATAAAGTTGGTTTTGGATCTGATTTTGATGGAGTGATGATTCCTCAAGAGCTAGGGGATGTAACTGGTCTGCCAAAAATAATTGATCTAATGCGCTCGCAGGGCTTTAGTGAATCCCTCTTACAAAAACTTTGCTATGAAAATTGGATTAACCTCGCTAAAAGAGTATTAATCTAGTTACTAGTTTCCTCAAAGACAATAGAAAGCAAGACAAAACCAAATAAAAAATAACTTCCTATTTCAACTTTCATCTCGGTAAAATACGATAATTTAAAAATAGTTACCGCTAGAGCTATTAACAAAAGGTCAAGCATGGACCATTTAGTAAAAAAAAATAAAAGTTTTTTTGTTACTTTATTAGAGGCGCCTTTATGAACGACAACCGAGAAGACAAATTTCATGGAGGGCATAAACACTGTGCCAGCGAATAAGATTGAGAATAAAAACCAGTCTTCTTGTTCAAAAAGTGCCAGTAAAATATTAATAATGTTATTAGACTTTTTGAAAAAAAAGAAATTCTCAACACTAAACAAAGGGAAGTATAAAAAGGCACCAAATAAAAATATTTGAAGGGTTAGATAGGTCCACAATATATGACTACTTAATTTCATTATTTATATAACTAAATACACCATCCAAAACTTTCGTCTAACAAATTTTATGATATAGTAATCCTATGGGACTACACTTTGACTATAAATCTAAAGCTGGTGAAAGAGCGATGGAAAAAGAGCGTAAACGAAAAGAAAAGTTAGCTGCCAAAAAAGCAAAAAGAGACGCTAAAAAAGAAGAAGATGAGCTAGCAGAGTTAGAGCGCTTAACAAACCCGAACGCAGAACCTGCAGATAATCAGGAATAATTCAGCTGATTATTTTAAAATTAGAAATTTTTTATCGATCTGTGATATCGACACGCTAGTCTTCTAACTTATATTTTTTTTGATCTTCAGACATTGTCTCTAGCATCTTTTCGTACCAAACTTTAAAATCAGCAGTGGTGTCTTCATACAACATCACTTTTTTTCTAATCAAAAATATACCAATATCAAATTCAGGTAGGCCGACAAAAGTCTGCCTTTCAGTTAGCATTACTTTGATCTCAGGCCCTAAGGGTTCTTGTTTACACAAATAATATCCATGATGTTGCCCCCATACATAGCGGATAATCGGTGTTTTTGCTTCAACCATCATCTCAACATATTTATTTTCATTTTTTAAAAAATTTTCCATTCCAGGTACGGGTCGATGAATATTAGCAAAGCTTAAACCTATTTTTTCTTTGGGCATCCATCCCGAAGGAAAGGAGACATGCAAAGCAATGAGTTTATTGGATCGATGAAAGATGGCCACATCTTCTTGAATGGAAAAACCCATATCAATAAAGTTATCAAAACTTTTATTTTTATGCGGGTACTCTTTTTTTATAATGGAATTAATTTTATTACAGATTGCTTTTTCATGAAGGGGTGAAAAAAGATCATCAAAAAAAATATTTTCTTTAGCTAGTTTCTTTAATTCTAAGTATCTATCTTCTTGATCATCAAATTCAATAATGGGCAAATCATTAATTTTTTTTATTCCCGGAGAGACAGTATAGATAGGTCCATAGGGCTGCCAGTCAATCATTTTGTAAATAATATTATTATTCCAATTATAGTTATTGCAAGAATGATTAGTTTTTTAAACAAAATATCAGGAATTTTCCGATGAACTAGATACCCTAACCAGACACTAATCATCACTAAAATCGCTAAGGGGTAGTAGCTAATTATTATTTCCGTGTAACTACCTCCAATAACCATAAAAAATATTGCCCTAAGAGAGTTGATAACAAAAAAATATCCCGCCATCGTAGATCTTAGCTCTTGCTTGTTTTGAAAATTATCTTTGTATCCCATCAAGACAAAGGGGCCGCCAATAGTAAAGATTCCTTGAATTAATCCACCTAAAATAATCAGTGAATTTTTAATAATTTTGGGGATGGTTATTTGAGGCCAAATTAAATTAAAAAAACCATATGCAATCAGCATAAACGCAAATGTTTTAATTAGGAGGTTCGAAGCTAAATATTCAATCAAATAAGTGCCTATCAAAGCACCCGGAAGCGTTAAAAGAAGAATTCTAAATAAATGAACGAAGGAAAGATGTTTATACGACTGTATTAAGACCGCAAGACCAGAAGCTAACCCCACAATCATAGCCATTTTGATTAGCGTATTAAAATCATATAACAACCCACTTAAACCAAGAAAGATGATAGTACCTCCAAAACCAAAAATACTCTCTATGCCATAGGCTAAGCAAGCAATCAGGGAAATCACAACTGTGTTGGGCATAATAATTTAAATTTAAACATAGCTTAGAATGTTTTATGGTAATTGTAATCTATGTATTTTAAGAAAATTTATATTTATATAATTTTTATTTTATTTCATTGGCAAAATTCACCCGCTTTGACACAAGATATTACTCTCACCATTTTGGTCCCCGATGCATTACACTCAGAATACATATTAGCCAAAAGTGTATGTAAATTATTAGGCCGAGAGTTAGAGGTTTCTCACAGTTATGGAGGAACTAATACACTGGATTGTAGTGTCACTTTCAATAACAGCATAGATGATATCATTACTAAAATTGAACAAAACCAATTTCAATATGCAATCGTTAAATCATCTGAATTTGATACCCGCCCCTCAAATTTAGCTATTAGATCTATTTTATATTTTCCGGCAGAACAGGATTATGTTTTCGTTTCTAATCAAAATGTTGATATTGACATCATTAAAGAAATTAATTTTGGCGTAATCAATCACTTATTAGAATTTAAATATCTTCATAGTTCTTTTATAAATTTTTCCGCAGAAAATCTGATTGTGAAGCAAAAAATTCCCATGCATTTAGGAACTTTAAAATTTAGTGATGATTGGAAAAGTGGTAAGAACTTAAGACTTACAGAGGTAGAGTGATCTTATGGAAACCATCAGTCACCACATACATAAATACCAAAGTAAAAAATAGTCCGCCGATAACAACTCTCATAATCGCAACTCTACTCATTAGATTTTAACTGTAAAGTATATATACTGTGCAAAATTGTCATGAATGCAATCTTCTTTGGATTTGTTACGGGTCTCAGCTTTATCTTAGCCATTGGGGCTCAGAACTTATTTGTAATAGAGCAGGGTATTAGAAAAAATCATGTTTTTTTAGTCACTACAATTTGCATTGTCAGTGATTTTTTATTGATATTTTGTGGGATTTTTCTTTTTTACACCATTGATGGAATAATCAATACTTGGGTTAATCTTTTACTAAATATCGCATTAATTGCTTTTCTCGTATTCTTTATTGTAAATAAAATTAAATCTTTAAATCAGCCAATAGCTTCAATACAGTTTAAAAAAGAGCCTAGAAATAAAATTTTATTTCAGACACTGGCCTTCACTTTTTTAAATCCACATGTTTATTCAGATACTGTTTTTATAATTGGAAATCTTTCAAAGTCTTACCAAATACTATCTCAAAAAATTTTATTTGGTTTAGGCGCCGGCTTAGCATCTGTATTCTTTTTTTATTTAATTGGTTTTGGGGCTCAGGCGCTCAGAGGTTATTTTTTAAATCCCAAAATTTGGCGTTTCATTAATTTGGCTATTATTATTTATTTTTGTATTTTAGTGATGGTAGTTATTTATAAGGATATAATTAAAACCATCTAATCATTCCAATTATGCCAGCAGTGGCGTAAAAAAATTGTAAAAATAAGATGCCTTTATGTTTTCCCAGGTATGCCCACATCCCTATAGCTATAGCTGAAACTAAAAGTAGAGTAAAACCTATAAATTCTGCTCCTATGTTAAAAGCAACTAATAAAGAATAAATGATAGCAGTAATGACCCCAAACCACTCTAGTGTTTTTGATTTATCCATAAGTAGATATTAGCAATTTATTAATTATTAGCTATGGCAATAAATTTCAATTTTGCACAGAGGTTATGCAAAGATAGCAAATCTCATCCCTTCAAAAAATTATATAAATGAGTTATTGAAAGAGCGGCAACAAGTTTAAATAAAATTTATTCTTCACCGTTATTCCCTCCTAACAAATAACCACCGCTCTTTCAATAAACCAAAAATGAATAACTTTTCTATACTTTTCCCTGCTTTGCTTTTCCCTGCAATTCCATTGATGATGATATCCTTTGGTAATCGATATACCTCATTGGCAACCTTGATTAGAAAAATTCATGATTTAATCGTCATGAATCAGTTCAAGAAAAACTCCGCCTCCCATTATTTTGATCAAATTGAAATTTTAACACTGAGACTCAAACTAGTAAGGGCAATTCAAACTTTATCTGGTGTCAGTTTTTTATTGAATTTGTTGAGTATTTTTTCAAGTTATATTGAAAAAGTTGAACTAGCGTTAAACTGTTTTGGTTTAAGCGTATTGGTTTTTGCTATAGCAATAATGATGTTTATCTATGAAATTCAACTTTCAACTAAAGCATTAAGTAAGCACTTGGAAGATTTAAAAGATCTAGCATAAAAAACTAGTTTTCAAATTAAGTTAGGGTATTTTGATAAAATTGTTAAAAAAAATATATTACTTCTCTATTTGTCTGTTTTTAGTTTCATGTTCAGGTAATTATAACTTTGCTTGGTTTGCCATTAATCCCTGGCACTCTCAGGGTTCCTCTAATATTCATTTTCTAATAGGAGGTCTGTGGACGACAATTTGGATTTCATTCGTGAGTCTTTTTCTGGCATCTTTATTGGGCCTCTTTGTGACTCTGCCTCATTTGTCCTCTAATAAGTATTTTAAATATCTCAATATTGGTTACGTAGAGATCTTTCGAGCTATTCCCGTTTTGGTTTTATTATTGTGGATATATTACGGCCTTCCATCTATTTTTGGCGGAAGTTTATCTTTTAATCCTTTTGTTGCAGGCGTTATTACTTTGGTGCTACATGAGTCAGCATTTATATCTGAAATTTATCGATCAGGAATTCAGGCAATCAAAAAAGGACAGATTGAGGCTGCAAAATCTTTAGGGCTTAATTCGACTTTAGTTTTTATTAAAGTCACTCTGCCTCAAGCAATTCGAATTATTACACCTGCTTTACTTAATCAAGGTATCTATATCTTAAAAATGAGTTCTTTAATTTCAGTGATTGGGTTAAGTGATTTAACTAGAAGAGCTAATGAACTGATAGTTACTACCTATCGACCTTTAGAGATTTATAGTTTTTTAGTTTTAGAGTATTTAGTTTTGGTTTTAATTGCTTCTTTTGTAGTACGTAAAATTGAAAAAAAATTTCAAATCAAATAGTACTAGTTTGAATTTGATCTATCTTATTGGATTTTAAGCCAACAATTATTTTTCTAATGTGAATAAATATCATAACAGCGAATACTAAATTGATGCTGAATATTCCCCACCAGATACCTTTCAACCCCATTGCTAAAGTAACGGAGTAAAAGTGGTAAACGAATGGAGGTAGGGCCCCTAAACGGAAAAAAGTGTAAATCGTATTGTACATCGGTTTTTTAAGGCCTTGAAAAACAGACCCTGTCATATGAATAAATTGATAAATAATGGTCAAAAATGCAGCCATAAATAAGTAACTATCTGCCATGGCAATGACTTCCGGATCCTTGGTAAAAAATTTAACTAAAAAATCGCCAAAAAAGAAAAGTATTAAAGCACCTATGGTCATCAAACCTATGCCAATTTTAATGGCTTCAAAATGAGATTTCTCAATACGATCAAAGTTACCCGCGCCATAATTCTGACCTACAATGCTTAATAGGGCAATATTGAGTCCTATGCTAGGCAGCAAGATTATTTGTTCTATGCGCAGCGCAATACCATAAGCCGCCGCCGCAGAGGAACCGTAAACATTTACAAATTTTTGTATAACAAAAAAACCTACAGCAATCATTAACATGTTTAAACTTGCAGGAACAGATTGTTTTAAAAAGTCTATCAGGTAATCAAGTTTTAATGAGCAACTACTTATTTTAAAATTTTTCATCATGGGTAGCTGGAAAGCATGGTACCCTAAGTAAAAGATTGTCAGTAATTCTACAAAGACTGTTGAATATGCAATTCCTTTGACACCTAATGCAGGAATGAATAAAAAACCAAAACACAAAACAGGATTTAAGATGATATTTAAAAAAAAGGCAAAAATCATAATATTACGGTTTTTTTTTGTATCCCCAGAAGCATTTAAAATAGAATTAACCACTAGACTTAAAGCCATAATAGGTGCAAATAATGCAATAACATTCATATACTCAAGAGATGTTTTTAAAAAAGAATCTTGAGCGCCAAAAAATTTAAAAATTGGTGTGGAGATAAAATAAACTATTAATCCAATCACAGTGGAAAAAATTAAGGAGTATATCAAAGACTGCACATATGCCTGACATGCCTTTTCTTGATTTTTGGACCCTAGATAATTAGAAATAATTGCCGTTGTTCCTTGAGAGAAGCCCACCGCTGCAGCCAATAAAATAAAAAAAACTGGAAAAGAAATAGATAAAGCTGCTAGCGCTTCGGTATTAATCATACCCGCATAAAATGTATCTGTTACATTGTAGAAAGTATGAAACAACATCCCAATACCCGCAGGGACAGCCATGCGAACTAACTGCTCGCGAATATTTCCTTGAGTGAGATCCATTAAAAAGGTTTTAAAATAACTAGTATAACAATTAGTACTAAAAGGATAGTTGGAAATTCGTTGATAATTCTGAGATATTTAGAGGAATAAATATAATTCTTCTTTTCAAGATTTTTTCTAATTTTAGCTAAATACATATGAAAAATAGAAAGGATCAAAACTAAAAATATTTTAACATATAGCCACCCTGCAAAACCTACATAATGAATTAAACCTCCACCAAAAATCCAAGTTGAAATCATGGCAGGATTCATGATGACTCTCAAGAGTCGATACTCCATCGTCTTAAAAATATTTGACATTTCAGCATTAGAAGAATTTTCAACGTGGTATACAAAAAGTCTAGGAAGGTAAAAAAGACCAGCAAACCATGCGATTAAAGAAATAATATGGGCAATTTTTAAAAATTCATACATCGTATGGCTAGCTCCATTTCGCTTCTGGTGGCATGGACATTAAAATGGCATCTATATTACCCCCAGTTTTTAATCCAAATAAAGTTCCTCTATCATATAAAAGATTAAATTCAACATACCGTGATCTTTTTTGAGACAGGGCTGCTAAATCCTCCGCAGCATAGGGGAGATCTTTTTTTCTATTAGCATTACTGATAACAAAGTTGATAAAGAATTGTCCAATATCTTTAATGAAGTTGATATCTTTTTGATAATTATTATCTAAATAATCAAAGAATATTCCACCGATGCCTCTGGCTTCATTACGATGTTTTAAAAAAAAATATTCATCACATTCTTTTTTAAATTTAGGGTAATAGTCTTGGTGGTGTTGATCACAAGTTCGTTTCAAACCTTCGTGAAAATTATTTGTCTCCAAATCCTCTGGAAGGGCTGGTGTTAGATCACACCCGCCACCAAACCATTGTTTACCTACAGTGGTAATATATCTAGTATTAAAGTGAGCCGCTGCAATTTTAGGGTTTTTCATATGGGCGACTACTGAAATACCACTCGCCCAGAAACTTGGATTGACATCTGTTCCAGGAATATTTTTTCTAAATTCTTCGCTAAACTCACCGTGAACAGTTGAGATATTTACTCCTACTTTTTCAAAAATTGAGCCTTTTAAAATAGACATGAGCCCACCACCACCACCGGGTCGCTGCCAAGATTTTTCTTCAAATTTAGAACCATCAAGCTTTTCAATAGCCCCTACCATTTGATTTCGTAATTCTTTAAACCATTTTTCAGCCTGGTTTTGCTGGCTTATTACCTGATCGTTCATTATACCCAACCGTGCAGTTCATTTTCTAAAAGATGGCAAAGTAACTGAATATGATCGTCTCGATCATTTAAGCAAGGAATATAATCAAATTTTTTCCCACCGTTTTCCATAAAGATTTCTCTATTTTCAACATTCAGCTCTTCGATAGTTTCTAAACAGTCCGATGAAAATGCTGGACTTATCACTTGGAGATTTTCTAAACCTTCTTTAGCTAAGCGTTCAATGGTTTTATCTGTATACGGTTGTAACCATTCGGCAGGTCCAAACCTAGATTGAAAGGTAGTCATATAGCTATCAGAGTCTAGGCCCATAGACTCTGCTACTAAACGAGTGGTCATTCTACAAAAGCAATGATAAGGATCACCTTTATCTAAATATTTTTTAGGAATTCCATGATAGCTGAAAATTAATTTTTGAGGTTTGCCATTTTTTTTCCAAAATTCATTGATGCTATTTTTTAAGGCGCTTATATAAAGTGAGTTGTTATGATAACCACTAATAAAGCGGAGTGAGGGAACCCATCTCCATTTTTGTAACTCTAATGAAATTGCATCGAATGTAGAGCCTGTTGTTGCAGCACAATATTGTGGGTATAAAGGCAAAACAATAATTCGATCACAATTTTGATGACGTAGATTATTTAAACCTTTTGCAATACTAGGATTCCCATAACGCATTCCTATATCAAAAATAAGATTAGAATATTTAGTGCTTAATTCTGCTTTAATTTTTTTTAATTGCTCTTGGGTGTACAGTAGCAAAGGGGAGCCCTCTTTCGTCCATACAGAACGATAGTTTGCAGCGGATTTAGCAGGGCGTGTATTTAAAATTATTCCATTTAAGATAAACCACCAGATAGCCTTAGGCGTTTCAATGACTCGATGGTCTGATAGAAATTGCTTTAAATAAACTCGTAAGGAGGAAGTCGTTGGTTCGTCCGGGGTTCCTAAATTGGTTAATAAAATACCAGTTTTTAATTTAGAACCATGAACATAAAGTTCGTTTCCTTTGAATTGAGCCATTGAAAAAAAATACGATTTTTAGGCTAATTTAGTTCTAATCTTCTCAATAAAAAGATGAATATTAGTCTCAGGTGTGGTTTTTTGAACACCATGATCTAAGCTGGCAATCCACCCAGGGCAGCTGTCATACTGAGGCTGAGAGCAGTATTCAATAAATTCATCGAGCGCTCTTGTAAAATCGTCGGTATCTTGAAGCGCGAGCAAATCATTAGAAAAATTTCCTTGAAGAGTGAGATTAGTCTCTTTTAATTCAGTTAAGATATTAAAATTAGATCCTAAAACCGTTAATTGAAGTCCCGGTATCTTTTTCAGAATATCAAATTTTGTGGGAGAGATATTTTTAGTGAAATATCCAATTTTATTTGGATTTTTTTGACAAACATCTCTTAAAAAAGGAATAACAACTTTTTCAAATTCTAGATCAGATAAATTATTTGCTTCAGTATCAAAAATCATTAATAAATCCAAATCATTTTCAAATTGAATCTCAATGTTTTGTTTTAAAATAATTTCTAATGTTTTTAGTGTTGGGTTAAATAAATCTTCAGAAGTAGGATTATGTCTTGTTGCAAAATGAAAAAGTGTAAAAGGACCGCCAATAAAACCAATCAAGGATTTATCATTAGGCAACTCTTGGCGTAAAAGCTTTAAAGCTTTGTTTTGAAATTGAATATAATCATTAAATTCTTCTAAAGAATAATTCTCTACCATCGTCAGCGAGAGATTTTTTTTAAAAATAGGACCTGGGTTGAATTCTAATTCCATGCCTAGAAAATCTAAGGGGAATAAAATATCGCTAAATAAAATTGCAGCATCAAAATCAAATTCTTGAATGGGACCTAGTGTTACCTCGCATGCTAGTTCGGGTTCTCGACATAGTTGTTCGAAAGTATATTTAGATTTTAAGTTTTGGTAGTGACGATGATATCTACCTGCCTGGCGCATCATCCATATGGGAGGCACCTTTTGAGAGGTTCGATGAAGGGCATTATGAAATTTTTGATTATAAATAGTTTGCAATATCTCTAGCCCCATAAGTAATAATAAAATCCGCCCTAGCTCTTTTTAGGACAGCTAAGCTCTCGTGAAGTAGATCAATATAGTTTCCTAAATTTGCACCATGTAGAAGTTGTAAGCCGGCATATTCACCGCTTACCTGATACGCACCTGTAGGCAAAAGTGTTTGATTTTTAATATCATTAATCAAATCGATCGAAGTCATCCCTGGTTTAACCATTAAATAATTTGCACCCTGTGCTGCATTAATTATCGAACTATTGATTGCTTTCTTGCGATCATTCACAGGCAGCTGATAGGAGGACCGGTCAAAGCCTTTCGGCGACGATTTTGCTGCATCTCTAAAGGGTCCATACAATGTGCTCTTAAATTTTGTGGAATAACTCATGATTTGCGCATTTGCAAAATCGTTTTCATGAAAAATTTTTCG
Organism: Alphaproteobacteria bacterium; assembly: GCA_038124765.1. GTDB lineage: Bacteria > Pseudomonadota > Alphaproteobacteria > HIMB59 > HIMB59 > HIMB59. The sequence goes on from JAYPCO010000025.1 coordinate 14,215, forward strand.
AAGGTATTGGGTAGTATTTTTCATCATATCACTGGGTGCAATAATGTCGGCCCCAGCTTCTAAATAGGTATTGGCAGCAAGTCCCAAAGAGTAATGAGTTTTCTTTAAATCAATTTTTTTGGAATGTGTAATGCCACAATGACCATCCTGTGTAATAGAGCATAAACAAGTATCAATTAGTAAGGTGATATTTTTACCAAAATTTTTTTTTATTTGACGAATAACATCATAATGAAAAGAAAAATCTTCGGGTGTTTTTTGTTTTTCAGCTGGTACAATAAATAATAAAAAATTTTTAATACCTTTTTTTAGATCCTGCTCTATCGATTTACAAATTAAATTTTGGGGCCAGCTAAAATTTTCACCTAAGCCTTTTATTCTCTTTTTATTTTGAAGCTGTTGATCTACAAATAACGGCTGAATTAAATGTTTTCGTTGAAGTTTAGATTTATCTGCAATTGGAAAGAAATTTTTGATCATTTTAATTCAAACTTTTTAAAATCTTCATAGCCAAGATATACATTTAATTTATTTTTGGGAATAATTTTAGCTATTTCATTGAAAGTATTCCCTGGGCCACAAGCATTACGTAGATGCAAAATCTCAGGTCTCAGTTTAAGAGCAAGTTCAAAAGCGGAAAAACTCATCCAATAAAAGCTAGTCGCATTAAATAAATTATTAATCGTAGCCTCATTAATCGAAGGGGTAAGTTCATAGTGATATGTGAGGGTATAATTTTGATTTAATTCATTGCCCTTGTAGGTCAGCTTGGTTGGTTTTTGATGAATATCAAAGTAATGTTTTTCTAAAGGACGGTAACCCTCTCCAAACCCATCAAAACTACTATTTACTAATACTCCTATTTTATTGACTTTTTGCCAGGTCGAAACGCCTGAAGTGGTAATATGCTTGGCACCCTTAAGGTTTTTTGCTGCTAAATTGTTAGCCCTTGTAATAATTAAGTTTTTATTTTTAAGATTATCTTTTAAAACCAATTCTGATCTTTTGAACATTTGATAATTTTTTAAATTATTAGGAAAAATTTCTTTTACTTTTGTCGTTTTTGACAAATCTAGATAGTCTTTTTCATGAAAATATTTTTTTGCTTTAAAATCTTTCCCTCTACTAAATAATATTCTTCTTCCTGCAATATTTTCAATGGTAACACCAATATTTAAAGAACAGCCACCTCCCCATTTACCTAAAAAGTTTCTTTCTTCATGACAGTCTTTTTCAGATTGGCCATGGTTAATTTTTTTTAGAAGAGCACTGATAGTCTTATCGTGGGATCGATACTCTAATGCTATACAGCCTTGAGCTGCTGCAGAGGGGAACTCAGATAAAGGTAAAACTATTTTTTCAAATTG
>JAYPCO010000026.1:0-13117 GCA_038124765.1 Alphaproteobacteria bacterium
TAATGCGCATTAATATTGAGATTGGTGATATTGAAGCATTTATTGAATTAGCGGATACTAACTCATTTGCAAAAGCTGCAAGTAATTTAAACCTCTCTCAGCCAGCCCTTTCTCGACGCATTCAAAAATTAGAAAATGAACTTGGCACAGTTCTGTTCGATCGAACTACAAGAAAAGTACAGTTATCTTATTCAGGCAGGAACTTTTATGAAAGAGCGAGAAGTATTATAGAGGCAGTCAAAACTGCTACTAAAACATTAAGTGAAAAATACAGTTTTCCTTCCATAGTGAAAATTGGTGCTGTGAATTCATCTTTGAGAAATATTATTTACCCCACACTAAAAATTTTTAAAGAAGTAGAACCACGTTGTAAGGTTCAAATCATTGAACGATCTGCAAATTATGTAGTCGACAGTGTTTTGGGAGGAGAGTGTGATTTTGGAGTTAACTTTACTGGTGTACAGGAACCGGGAGTCACATTTGAAAGTTTATTTGATGAAGATTATGTTGTTGTTTTTCCCAAAGGGGATGTGTTAGAGAAAAAAAGAAAAATTAAACTATCTGAAATTAAAGATAGAGATTTTATTTCCGTTTGGAAAGGATCAGGCAGTAGAATTTATTTTGAGAATGCCTTAGCTAGACAAAAAGAAGATTTAGATTGGACTTATGAAGTTCGCCATGTGCCCTCTGCTCTCAATATGGTAGAACAAGGCCTAGGTATAACCCTTGCACCAAAATTAGCTGTATCCCAAGACTATTCCTCTCTCTCGTATAGACCTTTGATTGATCCTTCCGTAACGAGAACTATGGGTTTAATTAAAAGATCTGGGAAAGACTTAGGATACGATGCGCAAAAGCTTTATGATTTATTAAAAGAACGGTATAAAAAAACCGTTTAATTTGTGAAATGCATTAATAAAACTGCTAAAAAATGCTAATTTTCCGCCATGAATTCATTAAATAGCTTTAAAACTCTTGATAGTTTTCAGATTAAAAATCAAGAATATCATTTTTATAATTTGTCATTATTAGAGAGTGACTATCCTAAAATTAAAAACCTTCCTAAATCCAAAAAAATATTAATTGAAAACTTACTTCGCCTTGAAGACGGCAAAGATGTTAATAAAAATTTAATTGAAAAAGTTTTGCAAAATCCGAATGATAAACATGAAATCTTTTTTCTTCCTGCGCGTGTATTAATGCAAGATTTCACAGGGGTGCCTGCCGTAGCAGACTTAGCTGCCATGCGAGATGCGGTCGCCGCTAGGGGGAAAGATGCATCTAAGGTTAATCCCTTATCCCAAGTCGACCTAGTCATTGATCATTCTGTGATGGTTGACTACTTTGCAACTCCTGACTCTTTTCAAAAAAATGTCGATATGGAGTTTGGTAGAAATAAAGAGCGATATGAATTTTTAAAATGGGGACAACAAGCCTTTGAAAATTTTAGAGTCATTCCGCCAGGGACAGGCATTTGCCATCAAGTTAACTTAGAGTATCTAGCAAAAGTTGTTTGGGATAAAAAAGAAAATAATCAATCTATTCTTTACCCCGATAGTTTAGTGGGAACAGATAGCCATACAACTATGGTTAACGGTCTTGGCGTATTAGGCTGGGGCGTGGGTGGAATTGAAGCAGAAGCTGCAATGCTTGGTCAGTCTATTTCTATGTTATTGCCTGAGGTTGTTGGGTTTAATATAAAAGGTAAATTAAATGAAGGCGTCACTGCAACAGACTTAGTTTTAACTATAGTTGAAATGCTAAGAGCAAAGGGCGTGGTTGGAAAATTTGTTGAATTTTACGGCGATGGTTTGAATAATCTTTCTCTTGCCGACAGAGCAACGATTGCCAATATGGCCCCAGAATATGGAGCAACCTGTGGATTCTTTGCCGTTGATGATGAAACTTTAAAATACCTCAAGCTCACCTCAAGGTCTGCTGAATTAATTGAAATAGTTGAGAAATATAGCAAAAGTCAGGGTTTATGGTTAAGTAATGACTGTGAATACGATGACCATTTAGAGCTAAATTTAGGTAGTGTCAATGCATCGCTTTCAGGACCAAAACGACCACAGGATAGAATAGACCTAGATAAAGTTAGTTCAAATTTTAATAATTTTTTAAACAAGCCAATTGAAGAAGCAGGTGTAGAAAATGCTAATTATAAAATCAAAGACGGTGATGTTGTAATTGCGGCTATTACTTCTTGTACTAATACTTCAAACCCCAATGTACTTGTTGCAGCTGGTTTAGTTGCAAAAAAAGCAACAGAGTTAGGTTTGAGTGTTAAGCCATGGGTAAAAACATCTTTAGCGCCTGGTTCAAAAGTTGTTACAGATTATTTAAACGAAGCAAATCTCAGTAAGTATTTAGATTTATTAGGTTTTCATCTTGTTGGATATGGCTGTACAACTTGTATTGGAAATTCAGGTCCATTAAATGAAGAGATTGCCAATTCTATTACCAATAATAATTTAACTGTAGCCTCTGTATTATCTGGAAATCGAAATTTTGAAGGCAGGGTTAACCCTCATGTTAAAGCAAACTATTTAGCATCACCGCCTTTAGTGGTTGCCTATGCATTAGCAGGGACAGTCAATATAGATCTTACAAAAGATGCTCTTGGTCAAAATTCTGAAGGTAAAGATATTTTCTTAAAAGATATTTGGCCAACCAACGAAGAGATTAACTTAGCTGTTCAAAAAAATGTTACTCCGACCATGTTTGCAAAACAATATGCCGATGCTTTAAATGGTCCAAAGGAGTGGCAACAGATTAATATCGCAACTGGGGATCAATATAACTGGAATACCCAATCTACTTATGTTCAGCAACCTCCCTTCTTTCAAAACATGTCAGATGTTAATAAGGAGATTAAAACTATTGAGGACGCCCGCCCACTTTTATTATTGGGCAATAGTGTAACGACTGATCATATCTCCCCCGCCGGAGCGATTAAAAAAGAAAGTCCTGCAGGTAATTACTTTATGGAAAGACAAATTCTACAGAAGGATTTTAACTCCTACGGTGCCAGAAGAGGTAATCACGAAGTTATGATGCGGGGAACTTTTGCAAATATTCGTATTCGCAATCAACTACTCAATGATGTTGAGGGTGGCTACTCAATTTTAGAACCAGAAAAGAAACAAATGAGCGTCTACGAAGTTGCTATGGAGTATCAAAAAAGATCTGAGAATATTGTTGTTTTTGCTGGTCAAGAATACGGTACAGGCTCCTCAAGAGACTGGGCGGCAAAAGGAACTAAACTCTTAGGCATCAATGCGGTAATTGCAGAGAGTTTTGAGAGAATTCATCGATCTAATCTCGTAGGCATGGGTGTACTACCCATTCAATTAGACGGCATTAGCTTAGCTGACTTAAAAGTGACTTCTTCTGACCTAGTTGATATAGAGCTATCTGAAGATATTAAACCGCTTCAAAAAATACAGATTACTCTAAAACAAAATGGGACAAATAAAACAATCTACGGAATTCTTAGAATAGATACTTTAAATGAACTTGAGTACTACAAATCTGACGGTATTTTAAATTTTGTTCTTCGAAATATATTAAAGTCTAACTAACTAATAGAAGGGTTCTCGATTAGTTTTTTCACTGTTACTAAAAAAGTAACTGCTTGCTTTCCATCAATCAAACGATGATCATAGCTTAATGCAATGTACATCATCGGACGAATGACAACTTCATTATTAACTGCAATAGGTCGGTTAATAATAGAGTGCATTCCTAAGATGGCACTTTGCGGAGGGTTGATAATAGGAGTACTCATCATCGAGCCATAAATACCTCCATTAGTAATTGAAAACGTGCCTCCGGATAGATCAGCCATAGAGAGTTTATTAGTGTTTGCTTTTTGGGCTAATTCAATAATATTTTTTTCTATATCTGCATTTGAAAGGGAAGCAACATTTTTAATCACTGGTACCACTAGGCCTTTCTCTGATCCAATAGCAACACCGATATCATGATAATTTTTATAAATAATTTTATCCTCAAAAATTTCAGAATTAATTTCTGGGATTTCAGCAAGCGCTTGAGAGCAGGCCTTTAAAAAGAAAGACATGATACCTAATTTGACACCATGTTTTTTTTGAAAGTTATCTTGTTCCTTTTTTCTTAATTCCATTACTGCAGACATATCCACCTCATTAAAGGTTGTTAAAATGGCTGCATTGTTTTGAGCATCTTTTAGTCGTCTCGCAATCGTTTGTCGAAGTTTTGACATGGGGACGATTTTTTCTCCATTACTGTCATGTGGTTGATCGAAATTTGGAATATCGTCTTTTTCATTATCATGAGATGACTGTTGTAAATCTTCTGAAACTTGTTTTTTTTCAATAGTTTTTTCTTCTTGAATAGGCTCAGCTGGGGGTGAATTGGGTTTGATTTCTTGTGCTACGGTCTCCCCTGCTCCTTCAGCATATTCAGCGATAACTTCTCCTACTTTAACTGTTGCCCCTTCAGATACTAATATTTTGGACAGCACTCCATCGCTTTGCGCAGGTATTTCTATGGTGATTTTTTCGGTTTCAATTTCTGCTAAGTTGTCGCCAGATTTGAAGCTATCCCCTTCTTTGACAACCCAAGCTGTAAGAGTCCCTTCAATAATTGACTCACCTAATTCTGGTACTTTTACATTGCTCATTTATTCGTAGTCCTCGGGTAAATCTTTGAACTTCATAAAACTTATACCAGTTTTTGCCTTTATAATAGATTTTATAGATGATTGCAGAGCTAGTTTTTTAATCATGTTTTGATTTGCATTATGTCTTTTTGCTATACCTGTAGCTGGAGCGGCTGATCTCTTTCTGCCGATATAATGAATTTGTTGATCTAAGTTGTTTTTAGATAGGATATGTCTGATACGACTTTTAACAAAATCCCAAGGTCCCATATTTTTAGGCTCTTCTTGTGCCCAAATGAAGTCACAATTTTTGTGATTCAGTATTACTTCTGTCATCGTGTCATAGGGGAAAGGATAGAGTTGCTCCAATCGAACAATTTTTACATTTTTAATTTTATTCTCAGTTCGATAATCATCTAATTCATAATATATTTTTCCAGAACAAAATATGACACGTTTAGTGTTTTTGATATCCTCGTCAATTATTCGATGAAAACTAGTACGGCCTGTAAACTCATCTAAATTTGAAACATTGTTAGGATGGCGAAGAGTTGATTTTGGAGTAAAAATTACTAAAGGCTTTCTAAAATTTCTATGAATTTGTCTTCGAAGGGCATGAAAATAGCTCGCTGGTGTCGTGCAATTCACAACTTGAATATTATCCTCTGCTGCCATTTGTAAAAATCGTTCAATACGAGCACTAGAATGCTCCGGTCCCATTCCTTCATGACCATGAGGAAGAAGGAGAACAATACCGCTCATTTGCATCCATTTTCGCTCGCTTGCTGCAATAAATTGATCAATGATAATTTGTGCACCGTTAGCAAAATCACCAAACTGAGCCTCCCATAAGACTAAGGTATTAGGGTCTGCAAGTGAGTATCCGTATTCAAATCCCAACACTCCTAACTCGGACAGGAAGCTGTCAATAACCTCAAACTGTTTTTGATTCTTACTAATATTATTTAAAGGAATATATCTTTCCTCATTTTCCTGATCCCAAAATACGGAGTGTCGTTGACTAAATGTGCCCCTGCCCGAGTCTTGCCCTGCAAGTCTAACTCGATAACCCTCTGTTAGCAGTGTTCCGAACGCTAATGCCTCTGCAAAAGACCAATCAATATTTTTTCCAGATTTTATAGACTTGGATCTTGCTTCATTAAATTTTTCTAATTTTGGATGAAGATTAAACTCCTTGGGCACTATAGTGATTTTTTTTCCTACTTCTTTTAAGGCACTTTCAGGGACAGAAGTTTTACCTCTTCTTAATGTGTTTTTAGGAGCTCTGCTTAATCCGCTCCATTGCCCTCCTAACCATCCTTTTGTTTTGATTTTATAATCTTTAGCTTTTTCAAATTTTGTTTCTAAATCCTGCCATATTTTATCTTGAAGAAAGTCTAATTGTTTTTTGGTGATAACTTCTTGCTCTAATAGTTTTTCTGCATAAATACTGGCAACATTTTTTTTCTTTTTGATTGTTTTGTACATAATAGGCTGAGTGAAAGAAGGTTCGTCACCCTCATTATGTCCGTGTTTTCTGTAACAGAACATATCGACCATAGTATCTTTTTTAAAAGTATTTCTAAATTCTGTAGCTGCTCTCGATGCTAGAACTACTGCTTCAGGATCGTCTCCGTTGACATGAAAAATAGGTGCTTGAACTATTTTTGCTATTTCAGAGGAGTAGGGAGCTGATCGACTATATTGCGGGCTTGTCGTAAATCCAATTTGATTATTAATAATAAAGTGGATTAATCCACCAATACGATATCCATTTAATTGAGACATGGTAAATGTCTCCGCTACAATGCCCTGACCTGCAACTGCTGCATCCCCATGGATTAATAAACCAGATACTTTCTCATTATCTTTATCTTGGATCATAGTCTGTTTTGCTCTTATTTTCCCAGCTACAACTGGGTTAACTGCCTCTAAGTGAGATGGGTTAGCAGCCATACTGACATGTATTATATTTCCGCTAAAGCTTCGATCGGAGCTAGCACCTAAGTGATATTTAACATCTCCTGATCCTTGGTCACTGAGGGCGTTTTCCCCTCCGTGGATAAATTCACTAAAAATTTGAATATGAGGTTTTTTGACAATATTAGCTAGGATATTTAAACGACCTCGATGAGCACATGCAAAACTAAAATCCTTGACGCCAAATTCTGACGATCTTTTTAATACTTGCTCTAAAGCAGGAATAGTTGATTCAGCGCCATCTAATCCAAAACGTTTAGTGCCCCGATATTTAGTATCTAAAAATTTTTCAAAATACTCGGCTGAAATTAATCTTTCTAATATTGTTCTTTTTCCAAGTGGCGTTAATTTCATATCTTTTTTATCTTCAATACGAGACTTGAGCCATAAATACTCTTCGGCGCTTTGTATGTGTTTGTACTCCAAAGCCAATGTTCCTGAATAAATAGATTGAAGCTTGTCTATTACTTCTTTCACTGTGGCTGATTGAAAACCTAAATAGCCAAATAAGAAAATTTTTCTATTTAAGTCTCTCTTTTGAAATCCATAATACTCAGGATCTAAACCAGAGGGTTTATTTTGAATAGCAAGTCCAAGAGGATCTAAATTGGCTACAAGGTGGCCTATTTCTCTATAAGCCCTGATCATCATGACTAAACGTAATGAATCAGAGATTGCCTGATCTAAATCTGTTTGAGCAAAATCTGATGGACGATTGTTTTTAGACCAATCTATTTTTTCATAGTCTTGTAAAATTGCTAATTCTTCGGGCTCAAGGGATTTAAAAAAATCATGCCAACTTTTATCAACCGATGAAGGGTCTTTAATATACTCTCTATAAATAGATACAACTTGTGAAGCGTTAGAAGTTGTTAAAAAAGAGTTATAAGATCTCATTAATCCTAAGGTATTTTTACCCCTTTACTAATAAGATGTCATTCATTTTTGGGCCTTACAGCAATTTATCTACTGCTTGAACTAGGCCTTTAACAGAATTGACAGATGTTTTCAGCATTCCTTTTTCAGCTGCACTTAATTTAACCTCTAAAATTTTTTCAACGCCTTTTGCGCCAATCACTGTGGGCACGCCCATATACATGTTTTTCAGACCATACTGACCATTTAGATAGGCAGCGCAAGGTAGTAATTTCTTTTGATCTAATAAATAGGCTTCAGCCATTTGAATAGCTGAACTTGCAGGGGCATAGAAAGCAGAACCTCTTTTTAGAAGTTTAACAATTTCTCCTCCTCCCATTCTTGTTCGATCAACAATTTTTTGAATTTTAGAAATAGGAATTTTCTTAATTTTAATAAAATCTAACAGAGGGATACCTCCGATAGTTGTGTAGTTGACCAGCGGAACCATATCATCGCCATGACCACCTAATACAAATGTTTCAACATCTTTAATAGATACATCTAAAGCTTCTGATAAGAAAAATTTCATACGAGAAGAATCAAGAACCCCTGCCATTCCCACACACATATTTTTGGGGAGATTGGAGTATTTTTGTAAAACATAAACCATCGCATCTAAGGGATTAGTGATGCAAATCACAAAAGCCCTAGGGGCATATTTTTTAATATCTAGACCAATTTTTTTGATAATTTTACCATTAGTCTCTAATAAATCATCACGGCTCATTCCTGGCTGCCTCGGTAAACCAGCTGTAATGATAATGACATCAGAGTTTTTCATTTGAGAGAAATCATTTGTCCCTTCAATTTTATTGGTAAAGCCTTCGACTGCTGCCGATTGACTTAAATCTAATGCCTTTCCTTGAGGCATTCCTTCAACAACATCTATTAAAGTTATGTCTCCCAGTTTTTTCATTGCCGCTAAATGGGCTAATGTTCCGCCAATATTTCCTGCGCCTATTAAAGATATTTTTGTCATTTTATTTTTATTTGTTCCTCGCTATTTCTAGTTTTATTTCTGCAATCGCCTCGGCTGGGTTTAATCCTTTAGGGCAAGAGCGTGTACAATTCATAATAGAGTGGCAACGATATAATTTAAAATTATCGTCTAACTCTTTTAATCTCTCTTTTTTATCTTCATCTCGACTATCTTGTATCCATCGATTTGCCTGGAGTAGGGCAGCCGGTCCTAGATATTTATCTTCATTCCACCAGTAACTAGGACAAGAGGTACTGCAAGAAAAGCACATAATACATTCCCATTTACCATCAAGTTTATCTCGATCGGGCACACTTTGTTTGTTTTCTCGATCATTATGAGGGGTTGTTTTTTGCAACCAGGGTTTAACAGATTTTATTTGATCAAATGCTTTCTTCAAATCAACCACCAGATCTTTGATCACTTTCATGTGAGGTAATGGGTAGATATTTATTTCATCAGAACACTCTTCAATATGTTTTTGACAAGCCAAAGTATTCACCCCATCAATGTTCATAGCGCAGGAACCGCAAACACCTTCTCTGCAAGATTTTCGAAAAGTTAAACTGGTATCAACTTCCGCTTTTATTTGATTAAGAATATCCAAAACCATGGTACCAGCCTTCGCGACATCGATTTCAAAACGATCAATTTGAGGTTGATCTCCTTCTTTGCCAGACCATCGATAAATATTTACCACACGAATATCGTGGCGACTTTGACTAGACTCATCAATTAAATCAACATTGGAATAGGTTTTACCTTTAACAGGAACAGAGTTTTTGGGGAGTGTGAGCTGAACCATTAATAAACCCTGACTTGCGGTTGGATGACAGAAATCTGATTGCTGAGAGTAGTCATACGTACAGGTCGATGAGTAATCGCAAAACCATCTTGCTGCTGCCATGACAAAGTATGCTTTAGCCAATTTTCATCATCGCGCTCTGGATAGTCTTCTCGCGCATGCGCCCCTCTACTTTCTGTGCGTTGTTCTGCAGAAACACCCACACTGCCCGCTACTGCCATTAAGTTGTGTAATTCTAAAGCCTCAATTAAATCGGTATTAAAAATCGATGATTGGTCTTCTACTTTTACATATTTTAAATCATGCGCTAAATTTTTAAGCTCTTGGTTTCCTAGTGAAAGTGTTTCTTGTTCTCGGTAAACACCAAATCTTTTTTGAACTGTTTTTTGCATTCTGTCTCTTAACTCTCCAACAGAAATGTCGCCTTTGTTCTCTTTGATCGAATGAAGTCTATCAATAATCGCTTGTGTCGACGATTCAGATGGTAATTTGTTCGACTCATTTCTATTAATAACTTGTCCGGCTTGAATAGCAGCGCCTCTTCCAAAAACAACCAATTCGGCAAGTGCGTTAGTTCCTAATCTATTGGCACCATGAACAGAAGCACAGGCAGCCTCTCCAATGGCCATTAAGCCTTCGCAAATCTCCTCACTGTTACTTTCAGTGGGGCGTAAAACTTCCGCTTTAAAATTAGTCGGCACACCTCCCATACAATAATGAACTGTAGGAATAACTGGGATTGGCTCTTTTGATATATCTCTTCCACAAAATGCTTTTACAGACTCTGAAATACCTGGAAGACGCTTCGCTAACATATCCGCATCAAGGTGCTCTAAATGCAAATGCATATAATCTTTATTTGGGCCACATCCTCTTCCTTCGCTGATCTCTTTACTAATAAAACGAGAAATCACATCTCGTGCAGCAAGGTCTTTTGCATTAGGCGCATATTCTACCATGAACCTTTTACCGTCACTGTTTTTCAGAATGCCCCCTTCGCCGCGAGCTGCTTCAGAGATTAAAACTCCTACGCCATAAATTCCCGTCGGGTGAAATTGAATAAACTCCATATCGGATAAAGGCAATCCTGCACGAAGAGCTATTCCTGCTCCATCGCCAGTACAGATATGAGCACTGGTGGAGGATTGAAATATTCTACCATAGCCGCCAGTTGCAAGAATCGTCATCTTAGCAATGAAACGATGAAGAGAGCCATCTTGAATATCAATGGCCATTAATCCACAAATATCGCCGTTATTATCTTTTAATAAATCTAAAGCGTAAAACTCATTGAAAAATTGAACATCATTTTTAAGACTTTGTTGGTAAAGCGTATGTAGAAGTGCGTGTCCCGTTCTGTCCGCTGCTGCGCAAGCTCTGCTTGCAGGAGCCCCTTTACCATTGTTAGTCATATGCCCCCCAAAAGGACGTTGGTAAATTTTACCATCTTCAGTTCGAGAAAATGGCATTCCGTAGTGCTCTAATTCAATAATTGAATCAACGGCATTGGAACAAAGATATTCAATACTATCTTGATCTCCTAGCCAGTCTGAACCTTTAACAGTATCAAACATATGCCATTGCCAATTATCTTCTCCCATATTAGCCAGTGCAGCGCCTATGCCTCCTTGGGCGGCGACTGTATGACTTCGTGTAGGGTATACCTTTGTTACGCAAGCAGTGTTTAAACCTTGCTCTGAGCAACCCAGCGCGGCACGCAATCCTGCGCCCCCTGCGCCTAAAACAACTACATCTAATGTGTGATCTGTATAATGACTCATTTTAAATAAATAATACTGGCACTACTGCTATCAAAGTTAAAAATAAAACTATGTCTGTTATTAAACTATAAATTTTGACCTGAGAAGTTGTAAAATAATCTTCATAGATAGTTTTTATACCTAAGCGCGCATGAAAAATGGCAATCAAAAAAAAGATAACAATCAAAAATCTAGTTAGTGATGAAGATAATAAATCTAATTGTTGGTCTTGAGGTGCGTGAAGAAAGTTTAAAAATAGAATTACAAACCAATAGCTTAAGGGAACTAAAGCAAGTGCCGATATTCTTTGCCATAACCATTTAGTTGACCCTCTCATTAAAATATACTCCAAGCAAAGACGAGAGTCATACTGGCATTAATAACTAAAATTAAATAAGAAATGGTATAGACGCTTGTCAGCTTCATTCCCTTTGCAAAAGTCCATGCAAAATATTTAATTCCATTTAACAAATGATGGTTAAGAGCAAAAAACCAAAATATAAAAACTAATTTAATAATAGGTAAATTAAAAAATGAGCTCATAACTCCATGCGCATTGGGAGCAAAATAAATAGACCCTAACCAAAATGCTAAAAATGGAAGCGATACAGCAAAAATTATACCGGCTATGCGATGGGTAATGGAAAAAATCATTGTTAATACAGGCTTATGTATCTGAAGATGAGGCGATAAGGGGGCAGAAGTCATATTTAAAAGCAATATAAAGAAAAGCACTTAATAGTAAAAAGCTATTATTTCATTAATTAATGCATTTTGTAAATAAATGCCCTGTGGGTAAAATGTTCATAAATATTCTCAGATACTTAATTTAGGAATCATAAATCAGCATAGGATTTAATATGATTGAACCAAGGTCTAGGAAGTTCTTCGGGGCTTCTAAAGGGTGCCGGATCTCACCCCGCATGAGAAAAATTGATCTAATCAACGTTGGCACCCAGACCTATTTTTCCTTTGAAATTGTTTAAATATAATTTGTATATATATTAGTCCCTTAATGAATTTATTAGTAAATATCTCTAAGTTTATTGATCGTATCAACACTTATGTTGGTTACTTATGTGCAATATTTGCAACAGCTATGGTCGTTGTTGTATTTACTGTCGTTTTATTGAGATATGGATTTAGTATTGGTTTTATTTGGATGCAAGAAAGCTATGTGTGGCTTCATAGTTTTATTTTTATGCTTGGCAGTGGCTTTACCTATCTTGCAGATGAACATGTGAGAATAGATGTATTCTATAGAGAGGCCTCTGATAAATATAAATCGATAGTTGATCTAGTGGGTAATATCTTTTTACTACTTCCTTTTTTATATATCATTTGGAAGTACAGTTTTCCTTTTGTCTATCGTTCTTTTTTAATGGCAGAAGTATCCCGTGAAGCGGGCGGCTTACCGGCACTATATATTCTAAAAAGCGCTATCTTGTGGTTTTGTATTGTTTTATTTATTCAAATTATTTCAAACTGTCTAAAAGCGATAATAACTTTAATGGAAGGTAGACAATGATCGGTGCTGAAATTTTAGCGATTATTATGTTCTTAACTACTTTAGGACTTTTGCTTTTTGGTTTTCCTGTTGCTTTTACTCTAGCGGGCTCTGCTCTTATTTTTGGTTTTATTGGCGATGCTCTAGAAATTTTTAACTTTAGAATGATTGGTTTCTTTCCTCAAAGAATATTTGGAACCATGATTAATGAGCCCTTAGTTGCAGTACCTCTATTTATTTTTATGGGTATCATGTTGGAAAAAACAAAAATTGCAGCTGGTCTGCTTAACTCCATTGGAGAGCTTTTTGGCAATACGAAAGGTGGGCTTGGCATTGGGGTTGTTTTTGTAGGAATGTTATTGGCCGCTTCTACAGGCATCGTGGGCGCAACCGTTGTAACAATGGGGATGCTGTCGTTGCCCTCAATGATGAAGGCAGGATACGATCAAAAAATTGCTACAGGCACTATTTGTGCAGCTGGAACTTTAGGTCAAATTATTCCCCCTTCTATTGTGCTAGTTTT
>JAYPCO010000026.1:13217-15164 GCA_038124765.1 Alphaproteobacteria bacterium
TTAAATTTTATCAATATTAAAGAGACGGCTTTAGGAACTGTAAAATTAAGTTCATTTGTTTTTGTTATTTTAATTGGTGCTTCCATGTTCTCGCTGGTCTTCAGAGGATTTAACGGCGATGAAATGATCGAACATTTTTTAGGAAATCTCCCTGGCGGTCTCTATGCTGCTCTTATTTTAGTAATGGTTGCAATTTTTGTTTTAGGATTTTTTCTCGATTATATAGAAATTATTTTTGTGATTATTCCTTTAGTGGGTCCTATTTTAATTGCCCAAGGAGCAGACCCTTTATGGCTAGGGATATTAATTTCCCTTAATTTACAAACTAGTTTCTTAACTCCGCCTTTTGGGTTTTCATTATTTTTCTTAAGAGGAGTAGCCTCTAAAGAAATTAAAACAAAAAATATTTACCGTGGTGTGTTGCCTTTTATTGGCGTTCAAGTATTAGCAATTTTAATTGTTGGTTTTTTCCCTGACCTTGCAACTTGGCTGCCTAGGGCAATATTAAACTAATACTTGCTGCCCTTTTGAGGCAGCAAGTAAAAATTGATTTTTAAGCACTTGGGAAACTAAATGGTAAGTTTCTAATTCTGAGATATTCTTTTTCAGAAACACCTGTCCATCTAATCACTGAAGATCTAAACTTCACGATATGTGAGAATAGCTCTTGAGAAACAGCATCTTTTGCTGCAACAGCTGCACAAACTTCTCCTGCTCGCTGACCAATTGCATTGGTCACTTCATCAGGAAGTTGTCGCATTTGAACACCGTGTTCATTAATCAGCTTTTGATACGCACCGTCGTTGGCTGCTTGGAAATGTGAGAGCACTTCCATGTTCACAGCTTTAGAAGCGGTTGTGATCAATCCACGAGTTGTGTCATCCAGTTTTTCCCATTCAAACATATCAATAGAGCAATCCAGAATAGTGGCAGGTTCGTGCCAACCTGGGTTATAGTAGTATTTAGCAGCTTGGTGTAGACCAAAACCTAAATCGGCAGCAGGTCCAATCCATTCTGTTCCATCAATCGCACCTGATGCAAGAGCAGGAAGCACATCACCTCCAGCTAAAAGTATAACTTGTGCACCAAAGGATTTGAGAACTTCACCACCAAGACCTGGCATTCTGAACTTCAAGCCGTTAAAGTCATCCAAAGAATTAATTTCTTTGTTGTACCATCCGCCCATTTGGTTTCCTGTATTACCCATCGGTAAAAACTTTAAACCAACTGCATTGTAAGCTTTATCAGCAGCTTCAATTCCACCACCAAAGTAGCACCATGCATTTTGCTCTTGCGCAGTCAAACCAAAAGGAATACAAGCCACAAACTGTGTTGCATTACTAATGTTAGTCCAGTAGTAAGGTGCACCGTAAGCCATTTGAGCAGCACCTGATCGAACAGCGTCTACTGCTTCTAATCCTGGGACTAGTTCGCCCGCATGATAGACTTTGATTTTTAACTTATCAGAGTTATCGTTTACATAACTTGCAAAACGCTCTAGAGCAGATCCTAATATCCCTGCTTTACCAAACGCAGAAACACTAATCCACTCCATATGCCCACCAGATATGGCAGGGGCTGGAAAAGAAGAAACCGCAGCAGCGCCGAGTGCTGCAGCACCTGCGCCTTTAAGGAAACTTCTTCTCTTCATGGTTTTGTTTTTCTTAGCCATTACTTTTTTCCCTCCTTGTTTAAAAAAAATAATTATTTTTTATTAGTAATTATTATACCAATAATAACTGATACTATTCCAACATAATGATAGATCTGTAGGGTTTCTTGGAATACGAAAAAGGCAAGAATACCGCCAAATATGGGCATTAAATGTAAAAAAGGCCCTGATTTATTTGCCCCAATTAAACTCACGCCCGTGTTGTAACAAATATATGAAAAAATACTGGGGAAAACTCCTGTATAGGCAATGACTAGCAATGATTGATGATTAAA
>JAYPCO010000027.1:0-5623 GCA_038124765.1 Alphaproteobacteria bacterium
TCTTGAGGGTCTATGAGCTTTTTTATTAGTTTCCATATTTTTTGATCAGTGGAAGTTAAAAAAGTAAGAGCATTCCCCTTAGCCCCTGCTCTTGCTGTGCGTCCAATACGGTGAATATAATCTTCTGGGTTTTGTGGGATATCATAATTAATAACATGCTCGATATGAGGAATGTCTAGCCCTCGAGCTGCAACATCAGTGGCCACTAAAATTTGAAATTTATTTTTTCGAAATTGTAAAATTACTCTATCTCTTTTACTTTGGCGAAGATCCCCATGGATATAGTCAGCGCTAAATTTTTCCTGCTTTAGCTGTTTGGCTATTTTTTCAGCGCTTCTTTTTGTTTTTACAAAAAGGACTACGGAACCTTTGCGCTGTAGTAGTTGAATTTTTAATTGTTCTAGTTTATTCCCCGAATTCACGTCCAGAACTTCCTGTTTGATATCCCCAAGGGGGGTATTTTCTTTACCTATATTTATGCGCTCAGGATTGTTTAAAAAATTTTTAGCCATACCCAGAATATTTTTTGGTAATGTTGCTGAAAATAGTAATGTCTGATGTAAGGGAAGATTTGTAATTATTGTTTTAATTTCATCTACAAAACCCATATCTAACATTCGATCTGTTTCATCTAAAACCAAAAAATCACATAGAGTTAACTTCAAACTTTTACGACGAAGATGGTCTTGAATTCTACCCGGTGTTCCCACAACTAATCTTGCTTTGATGAGTTGTTTCATTTGCTTTTCTATAGAGTCCCCGCCGATTAACAAGGCAGTGTGTAAAATGTTGTCTTTAGAGGTAAGATCTTTAAGCGCACTAAGAACTTGCGAGGCTAATTCTCGGGTAGGCGTCAAAATGAGAGCAGTACTTTGAGGGCGCATTGCCAAATGGTTAACCAAAGGAATGCCAAAGGCATAGGTTTTCCCTGTTCCTGTTTGTGCTGTCCCCAATAAATCCCTTCCTTCTAAAGCCAAAGGAATGGAAGCAGTTTGAATAGGCGTGGGTATTAAAATTTTTAACCGTTGAAGTGAAGATAGTATAGCTGGCGCAAGCGCAAAGTCTGAGAATTGATTCATATTTGTGTGTGTTGTGTGGGAGATAGATCCTATAAGATTAGAGTATCTATCATGCTAATCTTAAAGAACCTAATTAATTATCAAAGATGAGGAAAAATAAATGAATGACTTACGGGCATAAAATTATGCCCGTAAATAATTTTAAATTAAACTTCTTTCATGCTGAGCTTTACTTTACCCGCACGATCAACGTCTAATACTTTTACTTGAACTTCTTGACCTTCTGATAAAACATCAGAGACGTTTTCTACTCTTTTTTGTGAGATTTGAGAGACATGTAAAAGTCCATCACGAGCGCCCATAAAGTTAACAAATGCGCCAAACTCAACGATTTTGACTACTTTGCCATTATAGACTTTACCAATTTCTGGTTCTGCTACGATGTCTTCTACCATTTGTCTAGCTTTGTTTATCGACTCTTCATTGCTAGAGGCAATTTTTACGATCCCGTCATCATTCACTTCTAGTTTAGCACCAGAAACTTCCACGATGTTCTTAATAACTTTACCGCCAGAACCGATCACATCTTTAATCTTCGCTTTATCGATGGTGATTGAGATTATTTGAGGAGCGTGTTTAGAGAATTTAGTTCTCGCCTCAGGAAGAGCTTCGGACATAATTCCGATAATATGTTTTCTTCCACCAGATGCCTGGTTAAGAGCAATTTCCATAATCTCTTTTGTGATACTAGTAATTTTAATATCCATTTGAAGAGAAGTAATACCATCCATTGTCCCTGCAACTTTAAAGTCCATATCGCCAAGATGATCTTCGTCTCCTAAGATATCGCTTAATACAACAAAGTCGTCACCTTCTTTGATTAAGCCCATCGCAATACCGCCGATATGTTTTTTAATCGGAACGCCTGCTGCCATTAAAGCAAGAGAGGAACCGCAAACGGTAGCCATGGAACTAGAGCCGTTCGACTCGGTAATTTCAGATACTAAACGAACTGTATAAGGGAAGTCTTCTTTCTTGGGTAACATTGGGTGCACGGCACGCCAAGCAAGTTTACCATGACCAATCTCTCTTCTGCCCGTAGCACCAACTCTACCAACCTCTCCGACTGAATAAGGGGGGAAGTTATAGTGCAACATAAAATGCTGTTTATGCATTGGCTCTAAAGAGTCAATCATCTGCTCATCATCCCCTGTTCCTAAAGTAGTAACTACTAAAGCTTGGGTTTCGCCTCTAGTAAATAAACTAGAACCGTGAGCACGAGGAAGAATGTCTAACTCACAAGTAATTTTTCTAACCTCATCCAGTTTTCGACCATCAATTCGACTTTTATTTTTGATGATGTCGCCACGCACTACATCTTTTTCAATGTCTTTAATAATAGTTGTAGCTGCTAAAACTTGATCTGCTTCCACATTATCAATGATAGAAGATCTGATTTCATTAAGTTTTTGACTTCTTTCTTGTTTATCTACAAGGCCATATGCTTCACGAATAGGATTAGCGATTTTACCTTCAATGTCCTTTTGGAGGCCTTCATAGAATTCAGGAAGACTTGGGACCTCAAAATTTTTGATCTCTGTCTTGCCGGCAAATACTTGAACTTCTTTAATGAAGTTTTGGTAAAAATCATGTCCAAAAGTAACAGCTTCAAGCATGGTGCTTTCAGGAAGTTCTTGTGCTTCTGATTCCACCATTAAAACACCTTCTTCAGTACCCGCCACCACGAGATCTAACTTGGAGTTTTCCATCTCTTGAATAGTTGGATTTGCTACAAGCTGTCCATCAATATGGCCGACACGAGCAGAACCTAAAGTACCAGCAACTGGTAATCCTGAAATTGCTAGTGCTGCACCAGTGGCATACATTGCAATCACATCAGGATCAATTGTACCATCATAAGACAGTACAGTCAGTGTAACTTGTGTTTCGTTTTTAAAATTTTTATGAAATAGAGGTCGAATGGGTCGATCGATTAAACGACTAATTAAAGTCTCTCGTTCGGTTGGTCGAGCCTCTCTTTTAAAAAAACCACCAGGGATTTTTCCTGATGCATAGTATTTTTCCTGATAATTAACTGTTAATGGAAAAAAATCGATATCGGGTTTTTGTGTTTTTGCAGCACAAATATTTGCCATCACCATGGTTTCCCCACAGTAAACAACTACAGATGCGTCTGCCTGTTTAGCAATTCGATTAGTTTCTAAAGTGATTTGTTGGTTACCCAACGTAAAAGTATGTTCTATTTTTGTCATTGTCCTCTTTTCCGTCGTCTATACTTCTACTTAAATTAAGAAATTATTTTCTTCTTAAATTAAGTTTATCTGCTACTTCTATGTACTTTCCTTCATTCTTCTTCTTTAAATACGCTATCAATCTATTTCTTTTACCAACCATCATTAGCAGACCTCTTCTAGAGTGGAAATCTTTCTTGTGGACTTTGATATGTTCTGTTAACAGATTAATTTTCTTTGTGAGAAAAAAAATTTGTGACTCTGGTGAACCAGTGTCATTATCAGCACGTGCAATATCTTTTAATTCTAAATTCGACATCAATTACTCCTTTCAAAAAGTAAACTTCATTTGGCCAGGATGTCGCCCAGCTCAAATGGATATAAGATGGCTATCTAAATCATGTATGGTTGAAAAATCAAGGATTTTCTCATATTCCACGGATTGACTAAGTTCAAAATTACCAATTTTCAGTCTTTTTATAAAACTAGCGTATGCGCAGTCCCCTAAGGATTTCGCTAACTCCTCTGCAAACGCTCTGACATAAAAACCTGTATTGCACTCAATGTGAACACCCATGGTTGTTAGCTTGGAATATAAAATCGTCAATGCACTTACGCAAACAGGCTTATGTTTCATTTCTATTGCAGTATTATTTCTTGCAAGCTCGTACATATTTTTGCCTTCAATTTTATGTGCAGAGAAATTAGGAATTTTTTGTTGGTACTTACCAATAAATTTTTTTAAATGATTCATTCTTTCATCCAATTGGTGGGAGGGAGTTTTCATTTTTTCAAATCGGCCCTCTCCATCTAATGTTGGCGTCGAAGCTCCAAAATAAATTTGAACTTCATAAGCTTTTTTTTCTTGATGGATAAGTGGAATCTTTTTGGTTGCTTTGTTAATACCAATTAACAAAAGTCCTGAAGCTAAAGGGTCAAGCGTTCCAGCAAATCCAATTTTATTAAACTTATATTTAAATTTTAGCTTTCGAACGATTCCAAAAGACTCTATTCCTTCAGGTTTATAAACCAATAACCATCCGCTATTCGTGTAATTAGGTTTCATTTCTGAGAGTGATTGTAGAGAGATTATTAGGTCACCGAAAGTTTTTTTCTACTTTGCTTTCGGTGCCCATAAGTAATTATAGACGCTTACTTCTTTTTAGTACTTGGCTTTTTTGAATCCTTTGCCATGATACTTACTCCTTCTTTTTGAAAAGATGTGCTGATTCTCAGCACTTACCTAAATGCTATACCCGTTTATAAAATAATCAAGAGAGTGAATCTAATAGGCTTTGAACTTTCAAGGACTCACTAAAGGTTTGATCGAAGATAAGAGCAACCCTGGGGGTATATTTCGAAGTTAGGTTACGGGCAACGACGTTTTGAATTTCGTGTTGGTATTTCTTAGTAAATATTTCAAATTCAGCCTCACTAATATTATGAATTAGAAATATTTTTGCAAAACGTAGGTCCTTGCTAACTTTGACACTTGTAATTTCTAGTCGTAAATTTGGGAATAAATTGAGGTAGTCTCTGTGAGTAACTAGGTATTCGGAGACAAGTCTTTTAATAGTGAGTTCGATTTTTTGGGTTCTAAAACTAGGTTTATTGTCCACTCTACAATTCTTTTTGAACTTGTTTTGTAATGTAAAACTCTATTTCGTCTTTAACTAGTATATCAGAATAGTCTTTGAAGGAAATACCACATTCATAGTTTTCTCTAACCTCTTTGACATCATCTTTAAATCGTTTGAGAGTTCCCACTTCGCCCTCATGGATAATTTTACCTTGGCGAACCAATCTAATTTTAGCACTATTGGATACATAGCCGTTTGTTACAAAACAACCTGCAATAGTACCAAATTTAGAAGAGCTGAATGTATCCCTCACTTCTGCGTGTCCGATAATTTCTTCTTTTGTATCAGGCGTCAAAAGACCTGATAACATTTTTTTCATATCGTCAATCAACTCATAAATAATCGAGTAGTAGCGAATATCAACTTTATCTCTTTTAGCAATCGTTCTAGCTTGCGGGATCGCACGAATATTAAAACCAATTACAATACCTTGGGCAGAATTTGCTAAACTAACATCACTCTCATTAATTGCTCCGATTGCATTATGAACAACATTAATTTGCACCTCATCATTGCCAACTTTTTCAAGAGACGCTACGATTGCTTCTAAAGAACCTTGGACATCCGCTTTTACAATAATGGGTAATTTTTTCATATCTCCCTTAGATACATTTGCCATCATTTCCTCTAAAGAAGATTTCTTAACTGCAGCAGTGTTTTCTAATTTTTTCTGCTCTTTGACTTTTTCAGTAATATTTTTTGCAGACTCTTC
>JAYPCO010000027.1:5723-8460 GCA_038124765.1 Alphaproteobacteria bacterium
GACTCTACTACGATGGCTTCAGCAAGTTTATTGTGCTCTACATTGAGATCCAAAATTTCAACTTGTAAAAGTATGTTATCCAGTAACTTATCTAAATTAGTTTTTTTGATGGCAGAAATTTCTGTTTCTAAAACATCCCCGCTATAGCTTTCTACGACAACTTCGTGACTCAATAAGTCATTTCTAACTATATTGGGGTCGACATCTGGTAAATCTATTTTATTAATTGCTAAAACAATTGGCACTTTTGCAGCTTTGGCATGAGAAATAGCTTCAATAGTTTGGGGTTTAACAGAATCGTTTGCAGCAACAACCAATACAACCACATCTGTTAAATTAGCACCACGAGAACGAATATTTGAAAAAGCAGCATGACCCGGGGTATCTAAAAAGGTTATTGGGGTATCCTTATGCTTGATTTGATAAGCACCAATATGCTGAGTAATGCCTCCTGACTCGTGAGCCGTCACATCGGTATTACGAAGTGCATCTAATAATGATGTTTTTCCATGATCAACATGGCCCATGACTGTAACAATAGGAGGGCGTGGTTGCATGTTTGAATTTGTAGTTTTTTGGAAATTTGAAATTTCATCTTTTAGGCTTATTGCCTCTTCTCGTTTTGGCGTATGACCAAGATCTGTTACAATGAGTTCAGCTGTATCGCCATCAATATACTGGTTAGCTGTCGCCATAATCCCATTTTTCATTAGCACCTTAACAACATCTCCCGTTTTTTCGGACATCCTGCTGGCCAGTTCTTGAACAGTAATTTTAATTGGGATAACTACTTCTCTAACAATCTTTTTAGATTGAGTGAAGTGGGGTTTAAAGTTAGTTTTTTGTTTTTCTCTTTTTCTTTTAGTACGTGCCAAACTAGGCATTTTTTCATAATCTGGCTCTTCATCTAAAATATTATTAACAGAAATACTGGATAGTTTTTTTTGAAAAGCAGTGGTATTGAGAGTTAACTTTTTTCTTGGAGCGGCTGTAGGGGGAGCGCTTTTAGGTTCCGTTTTAGGCGCTACTGGTTTTTTATCTTTATCCATTCAAAAAATCTTAACTATTTAAGAAAATCTCCCTTGCATCCATAATAATTTTTTCTGCAACTGACTTTTCTATTCTTTTTTGAAGAATGCCCTCTTTGCCTACAAGCTCATCCGTAGCTAGATCTGCTAAATCTTGTCGGCTAAAAATTTTATTTTCAATCAAGGTAGCTAAGATTTTATTATCAAACTCAGAAATATTTTTTAGGTATTCATCCAAATTTGAATTTTGAATCAACTTCTCTAACTCCGCTTTTTCGCTCTCCATAAATTGAGATGCACGTGCATGAATTTCAGAGGCCAACTCATTGTCAAACCCTTCAATTCTCTCAATGTCTGAGACTGAAGAATTAGCAATTTTTTCAATACTTGAGTAACCCTCAACTGCTAACAGCTGAGCAATCATATCTTCTAAGTCTAATTTTTCAGCGAATAAGGAGGTAATTCTCTTGAATTCTGCCTGACGTCTTTCCGCATCTTCTTTTTCGGTGATGATATCAATTTCAAACCCTGTCAAGATAGAGGCTAATTTGACGTTTTGACCTCTTCGCCCGATAGCAATACTTAATTGATCTTCTTGAAGAACAATTTCTACACGATTAGAATTTTCAAATTCATTCACCTTAGTTATTTGAGCAGGGGCAATAGCATTCTGCACGTAAACAGATTTTACTTCATTCCAATTAACGATATCAATTTTCTCACCTTGTAATTCATTGACAATCGCTTGAACACGCGATCCTCTCATGCCCACGCAAGCTCCCACGGGGTCAATCGATTTGTCATTTGCCCGAACAGTAATTTTACCGCGACTACCTGGGTCTCTAGCCACTGATAGGATTTCAATTTGACCTTCGTAGATTTCAGGCACCTCTTGAACAAAGAGTTTTGCCATAAATTGAGGATGAGTTCGGGATAGAAAAATTTGATGACCTTTTGCTTCTTCTTTGATGTCAAAGAAATAAGCACGAATACGATCTCCTGTTTTAAAATTTTCTCTTGGGATTAATTCATCTTTTCTTAAAAACCCCTCTGCCTTGCCTAAATCAACAATAATATTGTTAAACTCAATTCTTTTTACAATACCAGAAAGAACTTCGCCTACTCGATCTTTAAAATCATTAAATTGTCTTTTCTTTTCTGCTTCGCGCACGCGAGAATAAATAACCTGTCTTGCCATATTAGCTGTGACTCGACCAAAGTTTACAGATGGTAATGGGATAGTAATTTTTTTTCCAATTTCCGCATTAGCGTCATATTTTTTTGCATGGTCTAATAAAATTTGATTGGATTGCAGAACAGGATCTACTGTCTCTACAACATCTTTAATGTGTGATAAAGAAATGTTCCCCGTAATTCGATCAATGGATGCTTTGATATTGTTATCCATCCCATACTTTGACTTTCCAATTATTTCAAAAGACTCTTCAAGAGCCTCCATAACGATATCTTTATCAATGCCCTTCTCCTGAGAGACAACTTCGGCAACTTTTAAAATTTCTGTATTATTTAGCATTATCTTTTCTAGTTAAAAAAAAAGGCGGGATAACCCACCTTCCTCTTGTTGGTTAATAATTTTTAAGAACGCTAAAATAGAATAATTTATGTTTTTTGTCTAAGGCTTTTTTCTCAAATTTAGTATGTAAAGCATTGAATTCATTATATTTCCATGTTTCCGGACTAAATTGGGG
>JAYPCO010000027.1:8560-14708 GCA_038124765.1 Alphaproteobacteria bacterium
CCATCTGCAAATATATCACAACCAATAAAATTTATTTTTTTTTGTGCAACTGCATCTTCACTGATTTTTTCACCATCGCCAATACCAATTTCTAAAAGACGCGGCGACTGAATATTTTTAAAAAATTTTGTACTCGGCGGTACAAGGTATTGCTGAAATTTCTCTAACCTTGCAAAGGATTTCCCTTTTTTTCTTCCAAAATATTTATCTTTTGATTCGAACATAAATAAAAAGGCTACTGTATAAAAAGATTAATATAAAGATGATATAATTCAGCGTTGAAATACAAGAACCAAGTTGAGGGTTTTGCACGGGGTGCTGATAGTAAATATACCCTTTTTGGTTATTATTAATTTTTTTAATCACACTTCCACGCTTATTGATAACTGCAGACACTCCGGATGGTGTGGATCGGATAAGCGTTTTATTAAACTCCACACTACGCAGTAAAGAGTTAGCCAAATGCTGTTGCGGACCGTACCATTGGCCAAACCAGGAGTCATTGGAAATTTGAATTACTAAATCAGTATGGCAAATGTCGGGGTTGATATTGGGATAATGAAAAACTGATTCAAAACAGATCATGGGTGTCGCTTGAATATTTTTAGGGAGCTGGATAGTTTTTTGCTCACTGCCGGGTGAATAATTCATACCTAGGTTTAGAAATTTACTGACTAGAGGCTTGATCCAAGGCACATACTCACCAAATAAAACAAGTTTTTGTTTATCATAAAACTGAACAATCTTGCCTGATGCATCAATCATATATAGCCGATTAAATAGATGGTCACCCTCCATAGCACTAGAGCCTAATATCAACATTTGATTATTGTCTAACAGACCTCCAATTTTTTGTAACAGCCCCTGTCTATTATTTAGGTCAATGGGAAGAGCGCCCTCTGGCCATATAACCAAGTCAATAGAATCCTCTTTATTGAGAGCCTCTTTGGTAATTTCACTATATTTCTCAAGGTTATCTAGCACATCAAACTGAATTAAAGACTCGTAAATATTCGGTTGGATAATTGCAATATTTAATGTCTCTTGAGAATTATAGCTATCAGATTGCGATGTCTTATTCCAAAGAGGCATGACCGTTACTAAGCCCGTACTTATTATTAAAGTGATAAAAATTGGCAGGTTTCGTTTGACTATTGCAAGTAGCAAAAGGCCGACGATTAGATGAATGATAAAGCTTAACCCATAAACGCCTAAGGAAGAAACCAGTGGAAGAACAAGCCAGTTATTAAAATATATAATAGGAGATGGATTCCAAGGGAAGCCCCCCAAAATAAACTCTTTTAAAATCTCTACGACCGTTAATGAGAGGGGGAGTAAAAAAATAACAATTATTTCATTTGAATAAAAACGTTGAACGGCAAGAATTAATATAAAATGCAGTAAAGCAATAAAAGCAGCCAAGGTAAATACTAATAACAATCCCAAGAAAAGATATCCGAACCCCCCTGTATAAAAAGACTGAATAATCCAAGAGAGGCTAATAAATTGGATTAGAAAAAAATAAAAAAATATTTGTTTTTTTTTTATGCTTTTATTATTGAGTAGAAAAAATAAAAAACCCACCACAGATAAAAAATAAAAAATAGATATACCAAAAGGAGGTAGTGCTAGAATATATAAAAAAGATAGAACAGTTAAAATAAGATATGATTTGGAGAGATTTAAACTCAAATTATTGAATTTTTATACCATGCACTACCACTTCTAAAATTTTTCTCGGTGATACTTTATGAATGGTAAAAGATAATTTTTTATTGATATGAAAAGTCTCTTTTTTCTTTGGAACACGGCCGGCTAAATTAAAAATAATACCTCCGATGGTTCCCACATCTTCTTTTAAATTATCAGGAATGGTGACTGCAAACTCTCTTTCAAAATCATCCACAAGCATTGCAGCATCCATAATCAAACTATCGTTTTTTTGTTGATACATGGGCACCTCTTCTTTGTCATGCTCGTCCTCAATTTCTCCTACAATCTCCTCCACTAAATCTTCAATTGTCACTAATCCAGCAACACTGTTGAATTCGTCCATAACAATCGCTAAGTGAATATTTTGTTTTTTCATTTTTTGTAGCAGGTTAAAAACCGGTGTAGAGGCAGGGATAAACATTACTTCCCTTAGTAGGCTCTTAATATTCATCGATTTATTATTGATTTTCTTGAATAAATCTTTGATGTGGACCATCCCCAAGCATTTTTCTAAGTCTTGATCTACAACCGGCATTCTGGAGTGTGCTTCTCTGTTAATAATTTTAATAAGGTTGGCGCGATCAATTTTTTGATCAATATAAATAATCTCTCCTCGTGGGACCATCACATCATCAACGGTTTTTTTGTGCACTTTGAGTAAGTTATTAAAAATTTTCTTTTCTTCATGTTTTGCAACCCCAGAGCTATCTGATGTAGAGGAGATGATATCAATGATTTCTTTTTTAAATTGTTCATCTTGGATGAGGTCTTTAATAAAACTAATGGCTATATTCTTTTTAATTTTCATGCACTACTTTCAATCCTAAATGGAGCATTAATGTATTTTCTAAAAATCGCATATTTTGGCGTGTTTGTTTTTCATAGTGAGTATAACCAAATAAATGCAGTATACCATGGCCCACTAACATAAAAAAATTTTGTGCACTAATTTTATTTTGTTTATTCAAAATATAGCTTTCAGCAATAGCAATATCTCCTGAGTCTTTTTCATCTGGAAAAGAGAGTACGTCTGTTACTTTATTTTTTTTTCTAAATTGTCTATTCATCTCTTTGATTTCATCATTTGATACAATTTTGATAGTGATGGCTGTTTGTTCCGGGTTTCGATGGAGCGTTTGAAAATATTGAGACATTTTATTGAGTCTATTTTTAGACGCTGTTAAAAAACTTTTAAGTTTTTTATCACCAATAAATTCAATTACAAATTTTTTATTTTTTATTTTCAAGGATATTACTTATCGTAAGCGTTTATAATTTTTTCTACAAGCGTGTGTCTACATACATCGCTGCTATTTAAATGGACAAAACCAATGTCCTTAATTTTTTCTAATTTCTCCATGGCATCTTGCATACCGCTTTTAGAGTTATCGGGTAAATCTTTTTGACTTAAATCTCCCGTGATGACCATCTTAGAGTCTTGCCCGAGGCGGGTTAAAAACATCTTCATTTGGGTTGGCAGTGTGTTTTGTGCTTCATCTAAAATGATAAAAGATTTGTTGAGCGTTCTGCCTCGCATAAAAGCTAAAGGTGCAATTTCAATGGCATTGTTAAGCATTTTGCGGTCGACCTCTTCACCCGGCATCATCTCATAAAGGGCATCATATAAAGGTCGAAGATAGGGGTCTATTTTCTCCTTCATATCGCCTGGTAAAAAGCCAAGGCGCTCCCCTGCTTCAACTGCGGGGCGAGAAAGGATAAGTCGGCTAATTTTTCCTTGAGCAAATAAACTGACACCGTAAGCAACTGCTAGATATGTTTTACCCGTTCCAGCAGGACCGACAGCAAAGATCACATCCTTGGATTGCAATTGCTTAATAAAAGACTCTTGGTTTTTTGTTTTGGGGTAAATGGTTTTAAGCTTAGTGTTAATTTGGTAACGCTGATCTTGTTCAATCTGTTCTTTAATATAAGACGGTTTTGCTAGATCAATATTATTTTCAATTTCTTCAGCAGTAATGTCTTTATTCTTTAATTTTTGATACAGACCCTGAATCACAAAATATGCTTTTTCTACTGGATCCCTATTGCCTTTAATCGATAAAAAATTTCCTCGATTATACAATTTAACTTTAAATTTATCTTCTAGGACTTTTAAGTTTTTATCGTGCGAACCAAATAACATCGATAAGAATTGATTATCATCAAACTCTAATTGTTTTTGATGCAGGTTAATAGCCATGCTCATATAGCTGCCTGCTTGCCTACCAAGGAGTGACTGTATACATTGGTAATTTCTACAGGGATGATTTTACCAATAATTTCCTGTGAGCCTTCGATTGCAACACTCTGATTGAATTCTGATTTACCTTTTAACTGGCCATCATGCTTGCCGGCACCATCAATTAAAACCCGAACAGTCTTTGTGATGAATTGTTGATTGTATTCCATCTGTTGTTGGTTGATTAAATTTTGCAATCGATTTAATCGTTCATCTAAAATGGCATCATCAATTAATTCTTTATCTGCTGCCGGCGTTCCAGGACGTGGGCTATATTTAAAAGAGTAGGAATTCATATATTTGACATGCTCTATTAAATCGAGGGTATCTTCAAAATCTTGATCCGTCTCCCCCGGAAAACCGATAATAAAATCAGAGGAAAGAGCAATATCTGGTTTTACTTTTCTGACTTTTTCAATGATATCAAAATAAAAATCTCGGGTGTGTTTTCGATTCATTAATTTCAGGACATGATCCGATCCAGATTGAACGGGTAAATGTAGATACGGCATTAACTTAGAATTGCTGCCATGCAAGTTTATTAAATCATCTGTCATATTAATGGGATGACTGGTGGAATAGGTAATTCTTTCAACGCCGTTAATCAAAGAGATCTGGTTAATTAAATCTGCCAAACTTTGTGATTGCCCTAGAGAGTTATTCCCATGATAGGCATTAACATTTTGGCCCAGCAAAGAAAATTCTACCACACCTAAGTCAACTAGAGCTTGAATTTCATTAGTAATATCCTCAAGGGAGCGAGAAAACTCAGCACCGCGTGTATAGGGAACGACACAAAAATGACAGAATTTATCACACCCCTCTTGAATAGTTACAAAAGCCGATTTTTGGGAATGATTTTTTTTGAATTGATTTAGGGTGTCAAATTTTTCGACAACGTCAAATTCAGTAATAGATGTTTTTTCTAATTCGTTCTTTTTTAAAAAGCGGTCGAGGGTATGAATAGATTGAGGCCCAATGACTAAGTCCACATAGGGTGCACGTTGTTGAATTAATTCCCCTTCTGCTTGGGCGACACAGCCGGCCACGATAATTTTTTGATCTTGTTTGCCTTTTTTGTTTATTCTTCCTAAATCAGAGAATGTTTTTTCCGTAGCTTTTTCTCGAATATGGCAGGTGTTGAGTACGACATAGTCAGCAGACCTAAACTCTGTTTCCTCTTTTAAACCGTTAGCGATAAAAATATCTTTCATCCTGTCTGAGTCATAGACATTCATTTGACAACCAAAAGTTTTAATAAAAAAAGATTTCTGAGAGACTTTACTGACCATCTAAAGTGATTGAAAACAACAATGCAGTGTTGGAATGAGGAGCTATCGTCGTGCTCCCGTAATAATTTTTACGTTCATTATAGGTCTTATAACCCATTTTTTCATAAAAATTAATGGCAAAATGATTAGTTTTAGCAGTTTCTAAATAAATCACGCTCTTTTTAAATGAGTTTTGACATTTCTGATGAAGACTTTCGATTAAGCGGGTAGCAACCCCTCCTCTTTGATGTTTGGGAAAAACCTCGATGTGAAAAAGCTCTGCTTCGCATTCATTGCCTATGGGTAGCAAAGAGGAAAGCAAAAAGCCAACTAGCCCTTCTTCGCTAAAACAAAACAGATTATAAGAGCGGGTTTGATTTAAGTGCTCTTGGATTTGACTTGTATTCCATGAAAATAATAAGGGAGGATTACAGGTTGTAACTTGTTGGATAAAATCTTCAGGCACCTCATTAGTAACGATCATTAAATAAAGTATATGTTTTTTATTAA
Organism: Alphaproteobacteria bacterium; assembly: GCA_038124765.1. Taxonomy (GTDB): domain Bacteria; phylum Pseudomonadota; class Alphaproteobacteria; order HIMB59; family HIMB59; genus HIMB59. The sequence continues at coordinate 14,294 of JAYPCO010000027.1, forward strand.
AAACCTGTTATTCAAATATGGTTTTATATTGCATGTCTGCCAACCTCTATTATCGCAAAAAATCTAAAATCCACTCAAGTGGTTTATTTGCAAAAAAAGATATTACAGCAGGAACAAAAATTATTGAGTATAAAGGTCCTAAAATTACTAAGGCCCATTCTGATCGAATTGCAGATGTCCACATCGCCGCTAATCAAAAAAAAGGCACGAATGGTGCCGTTTATATTTTTACATTAAATAAAACACACGACATCAACGGCAAAGTAAGTTGGAATACAGCAAAATATATAAATCACTCTTGCGATCCAAATTGTGAAGCTGATATTACCCGAGGAAGAATTTGGATATCCGCTATCAAGGATATCAAAAAAGATGAAGAACTCTCATATGACTATGGTTATGATATGCATTGCTA
>JAYPCO010000028.1:0-14513 GCA_038124765.1 Alphaproteobacteria bacterium
TTAAGAGAGACAATGTGGAGTATGGTTTCTGAACTGACATCTAAGCTAGATTTTGACTATGGTGAATATACCCAAGAAAATTTAAATAAATTTTCCAAAGCGTATGAGGCTCTTTAAATGATTTCAAATTCAAAAATTATAATCGTAGGCGGAGGGATTGTAGGGTGTTCTACTGCCTATCATTTAGCCCACCTCGGTTTAGAGGTTTGTTTAATTGAAAGTGGTAAATTAACTTCAGGAAGTACATGGCACGCAGCTGGCCTAGTTGGACAATTAAGAACCAACGCAAACATCACCCAACTGTTAGGGTATTCTGTTGATTTATACAACCGTATTGAAAAAGAGACTGGACTTAGTACAGGTTGGAAGATGAACGGAGGCCTTCGTTTAGCATGTAACAAAGAGCGTTGGCAGGAAGTTTTAAGACAAACCACAACCGCTCATTCATTTGGATTAAAAATGGAACTACTCACACCTAAAGAAGCTCAAGACCTATGGCCGATTATGGATATTGAAGATGTTCATGGTGCAGCGTTCCTTCCTACTGATGGTCAAGCTAACCCTACTGATATTACTCAAGCACTTGCAAAAGGTGCAAGAAACAAAGGCGCTGTTATTTTAGAAGAAACAAAAGTTTTAAAAGTAATTTTAAACGATGGAATTATTTCTAGTGTTGAAACAGATAAAGGCAATATTGAATGTGAAAAAATTATTTGTTGTTGTGGCCAATGGTCAAGACAGTTTGCTCAAACAGTAGGTGTTAATGTTCCTTTAGTTTCCTTCCAGCATCAATACATGGTCACTGAACCAATTGAGGGTGTCTTATCTAATTTACCCACACTGCGAGATCCGGATCGTTTGATTTATTTTAAAGAAGAAGTCGGGGGTCTTGTGATGGGTGGATATGAACCTAACCCTATCTCGTGGGCTGAACAGTCAGTCCCAGAAGATTTTCATTTTTCATTATTAGACTCCAATTTTGATCATTTTGAACAAATCATGACCAATGCATTAGGCAGAGTGCCAAAATTAGAAACAGCGGGTATTAAAGAATTAATCAATGGACCAGAAAGCTTTACTCCTGATGGTAATTTTATTATCGGAGAAAGCCCTGAATTGAAAAACTTTTATGTTGGGGCAGGTTTCAATGCTTATGGTATTGCTGCAGGCGGAGGAGCTGGTATGGCTTTAGCTGAATGGGTTGCAAAGGGGCAACCGCCTTATGATTTATGGCCTGTAGATATTAGGAGATTTGGAAAACCCCATCAAGATTTGGAATGGGTGAGAAAAAGAACCTATGAGGCATATGCAAAACATTACACCATGGCTTGGCCATTTGAGGAGCATTCTTCCGGTAGGCCTTTTCAACAATCACCGATTTATGAGACTCTGAAAAAAGCAAATGCATGTTTTGGAGAAAAACTAGGATGGGAGAGACCGAATTGGTTTGCCCCTGACTCAATGGAAGCAAAAGACCATTACACGTATGATCGTCAAAATTGGTTTAATATTGTGGGCGAAGAAGTTAAAGCTACTCGTGAAAAAGCTGTATTAATTGATCAAACATCCTTTGCTAAATTTAAAATTACAGGTTCACAAGCTCTTGATGCATTGGAGTATATTTGTTCGAATAAAATAAACAGAGAGATTGGATCCACTGTATATACTCAAATGTTGAATTCTCATGGAGGAATAGAATGTGATGTTACCATTACCCGTATGAATGAAAATGAGTTTTATCTTGTTACGGGAACAGGTTTTATGACCCATGATTTTGATTGGATTAAAAAAAATATTAAGGATTTTCCTGACGCTAAAATTGAAAACATTACTTATCAAAACTCTGTCTTTTCTTTAATGGGTCCTAACTCTCGAATGATTTTACAAAAAGTTTCTACAGCAGATATATCAAATGAACATTTTCCATTTGCAACATCTCAAATCATTAACATTGGTGAAAAAAAAGTTAATGCAATCCGAATTACATACATGGGAGAGTTAGGATGGGAGCTACATTTTCCAATTGAAGATGCTCAATATATATATGATAAAATTTTTTCTGTGGGAAAAGAATTTGGTCTTATTAATGCAGGTTATCGATGCATTGAAGCTTGTAGGCTTGAAAAAGGATACCGTGCTTGGGGATCGGATATAGGTCCAGACCACACACCGCTCGAAGCAGGCCTAGGTTGGGCAACCAAAATTAATAGTAATCAAGATTTTATTGGCAAAACAGCATTACAAGAGCAAAAGAAAAAAGGATTAAAGAAGATTTTCGCTGCCTTTACGGTTGATGATCCGAGCCAAATTTTATTGGGGAGAGAGACGATTTATAGGAACGGTAAGCAAGTGGGCTGGCTTTCAAGCGGAGGCTACGGTTATACTTTAAATAAGTCTATTGGATATGGTTATATCAGGAGCACCCAACCAATTGATAATCAGTTTGTCTTAGACGGAGATTATGAGCTTGAAATAGCAACAAAAAAAATTCCCTGCAAGGTTCATTTAAAATCATTATATGATCCTGAGATGACTAAAATTAAATCTTAAGTTTTAATATCTCAAGCATTGCCAATCTAGTAACAACATTTTGATATTTATTATCTTTAAGTAATTTAGAAATTTGATTGTACTGAATAGGTACTATTTCAATCAACTCTTTTTGATCTTTATTAAAAATTTGAAAATTTGAAATTTTAGGAACTAAGGCAATATACAGATGTGTTATTTCATCGAGACAATCTGGTGCTATATGCAAAGAACATAGCTTTTTAATTGATAAAGCCTTTACACCTATTTCTTCTTTTATTTCTCTAACAATAGCTTGTTTTGGATTCTCATTTTTATCAATACCACCTGCTACTATTTCCAAAGGATGGCCTTTGTTTTTATTAAAAAAATAATTTGGACGAAATTGTCTTATAAAATAAAAAATTTTTTCTTTAGAAAAATAGCAAATTGCGGAGACGCTATGTCCATTAAATTGAAAATGCTCTTTAATTTGAATTTCTTTACCTTTTTGAGATATTGTAAATTCTAAATTTGAAAATTTTTTTGTAATATTCTTTTTTCTATACTTAATAATTTTCATCGAAATAACTTTCTTGTTAAACTAATTTAATTTATATTCGTTTTTTATGAAAGTTCTAGTAGCAGTCAAAAGAGTAGTTGATTACAAGGTGCAAATTAGAGTTAAAAGTGATCAATCAGGTGTAGAAACACAAAATGTTAAAATGTCAGTAAATCCTCCAGATGAAAATGCTATTGAAGAAGCCATTAAATTAAAAGAACAAGGGATTGCCTCAGAGACTATCGCGGTTTCCATCGGCGATGATAAATCTCAAGATGTTTTAAGAACTGCGATGGCAATGGGACTTGATCGTTCAATTTTGGCTAAAACAGACCAATTATTAGAACCGTTAGCTGTGGCCAAGGTTTTAAAATCTATCGTAGAAAAAGAAAAACCTGATTTGGTTCTATTAGGTAAGCAAGCTATTGATGATGACGCTAATCAAACCGGGCAACTTCTTTCTGCTTTGCTAAACTGGCCCCAAGGATGTTTTATTTCAAAACTAAAAATTGAAAATAAACTTCTTTCAATTTCAAGGGAAATTGATGAAGGCATAGAAAATTTAGAACTCAACTTACCTGCTATTTTAACTTGTGATTTAAGATTAAACACTCCACGATTTGCCTCGCTTCCTAATATTATGAAAGCTAAGAAGAAACCTTTGGATATTGTAGATGTTGGTGAATTGGGAATTGATATCACTCCAAAAATTAAAACTTTAAAAGTTACTGAGCCCGCTAGTCGAAAAGCGGGAATGATGGTTAATGATGTAAAAGAATTAATTCAAAAATTAAAATATGAGGCAAAAGTTATCTAAATGTCAGTGTTAGTTTTAGCAGAGCATAATAATCAAAATTTACTCTCTTCAACATTAAATGTAATTGAAGCTGCTTCTAAAATTGATAATGACATTCATTTATTAATTTGTGGAAGTAGAGTCGAAAATGTAGTTGTTGAAGGAAAAAATATTTTAGCCCTAAAAAAAATAATTATCTGCGATAATGAAAACTTAGAAAATGTGATTGCAGAAAAAATTTCACCAATTATTTTATCGATAGCCAAAAATTATACACACATTTTAGCTCCTGCAACTACTTATGGTAAAAATATACTTCCCAGAGTTGCGGCTTTATTGGATACTTCTCAAATAAGTGATGTAATTGGTATTGAGGACCACCAAACATTTATTCGACCTATTTATGCTGGTAATGCGATTGCTCATGTTCAATCTTCACAAGAGCTAAATCTTATTACAATTCGTCCAACTGCTTTTGAAAGATGTGAAACGATGGGAGGTGAGGCAGTAATAGAAAATATTCCCTACCTTGATACCCCATCTCAAACTCGTTTTATTAATCGTGAAGTGACACAGTCAGATAGACCCGATTTATCTAATGCCAAGATTGTCATTTCAGGAGGTAGAGGATTAGAAAATGCTGATAATTTTAAGCTTATCTATGAGTTAGCAGATAAATTAAAAGCTGCAGTAGGAGCATCTCGAGCAGCAGTAGACTCAGGTTACATAGGTAATGAACATCAAGTGGGGCAAACAGGTAAGATGGTGGCGCCAGACTTATATATTGCTATTGGAATTTCAGGTGCCATTCAACATTTGGCAGGGATGAAAGACAGTAAAGTGATTGTTGCTATTAATAAAGATGTAGAAGCTCCTATTTTTAAAATTGCTGATTATGGGTTGAGCGGCGATCTCTTTCAAGTTATCCCTGAATTAATGTCGGAATTAGATTTATTGAATAAGATAGAATCCTAAATCTAAATAATCTATTCTGTTTTGAGTGACTGAAATCCAAAGAGAAGAATTAGAATACGATGTGGTTATAGTAGGAGCAGGTCCTGCTGGATTAGCTACAGCAATTAAATTAAAACAAATTAATCCTGAAACTAATGTTTGTATTTTGGAAAAGGGATCTGAAGTCGGTGCTCACATATTCAGCGGTAATGTTTTTGAGACACGAGCGCTAAATGAACTAATTCCCAATTGGAAAGAATTAAACTGTCCAGTTCAAAACGAAGTTAATAATGAAGAATTTTTATTTTTAACTACTGCAAGTTCAATAAAAGTTCCCAATTTTTTATTACCTAAGGTATTACAAAACCATGGAAATTATATCATTAGTCTTTCAAATCTTTGTAAGTGGTTAGCAGAACAAGCTGAGAACCTAGGGGTAGAAATATTTCCTGGTTTTGCAGCAAAAAATTTATTGTTTGATGATGGTGATAATTTAATTGGTGTTCAAACAGGTGATATGGGGTTGGATCAAAACTCACAACCAAAAGAAAATTTTGAACCAGGTATTAATATTAAGTCCAAGGTTACAGTACTGGCAGAGGGTTGCCGAGGGCATTTAGGCAAACAAGTAATTAAAAAATATAATTTAGATGAAGATAAGTCGCCTCAGCAGTATGGAATTGGTTTTAAAGAAATTTGGGAAATTGATCCTACTCACCACCAATTAGGTAAGGTGATGCATACAGTGGGTTGGCCATTACCTCACGATACATACGGTGGAGGATTTGCTTATCACGCTGAAAATAATCAACTTTATTTAGGCTATGTGGTAGGTCTAGATTATAAAAACCCTTATTTATCTCCCTATGATGAGTTTCAGCAGTACAAAACTCACCCTGCTATTAGTAAACTTTTAAAAGGCGCTAAAAGAATATCTTATGGAGCACGTGCCTTAATTGAAGGTGGACTTCAAAGTCTACCTAAAATGTCCATGCCAGGTGGATTGTTAATTGGATGTGATGCCGGAACATTAAATATGCCTAAAATAAAAGGCTCCCATACGGCTATGAAAAGTGGAATGATTGCAGCAGAGGTGATTGATCAGCATTTAACAAACAATAGCTCATTAGATTTATATCAAGAGAGGTTTAATCAATCTTGGGTTTATCAGGAGTTACATAAATCTCGCAATGTAAAGCCGAGTTTTCAGTGGGGCTTAATTCCAGCAATGATTTTTACAGCATTAGATCAAAAAATTTTTCAAGGAAAACTCCCATTTACATTCAAGCATAAACATGCAGATCATCAAACATTATTAAAAGCTTCCGAGGCATCAAAAATAGAGTATCCCAAATATGATGGTGTCTTGACTTTTGATAAACCCAGCTCGGTTTATTTATCTGCAACCAACCATGCAGAAAATCAACCTTGTCATTTACAGCTTCAAGACCCAGATCTGCCAATTCATTTTACTTTAAATGAATTTGATGAACCCGCACAACGATACTGTCCTGCTGGCGTTTATGAAATAGAAATAGACAACCAAAGTCAGAAAAAAATATTTAAAATAAATTCACAAAATTGTATTCATTGTAAAACTTGTGATATCAAGGAACCTTCGCAAAATATTAATTGGATTACCCCAGAGGGAGGAGGGGGTCCTAATTACTCTGGTACGTAATTATAACCAGTCTACTTTCATCGATAAAATATCATCATCACCTTCCATGATAATTTTCGATAGGTTTTGAACTTGAGGTAAAAGGTTACTGATATAAATATTACCACTTATTATTTTAGACTTTAAAAAGTCTCTATCAGCTCCTTCAGTTTCTAAAAGTTTTGATGCTTCAATAATACTTTTAGACATCATCCATCCTCCAAATAAATATCCTAGCATCATCAAATAATTAACACCGGAGACCGCAGATTTTCTTTGGTCGTTAGAGCTAGCTATTAAATGATCTATTGTTTTCAATGAGGTATCAATGGCCTCATTCATCTTTGATTGTACTTTTCGGAGGCTATTAGAGTTTAGTTTTTCATCAATTTCCTGCTGTATTTCTTTTATGAGGCTTTTTATTCCCTCACCGTTATCTCGTATGGTTTTTCTGAAGACTAAATCATTAGCCTGAATGGCTGTGGTTCCCTCGTAAATAGGGAGAATTCTTGAATCTCTGTAGTGTTGCGCCGCGCCTGTTTCCTCAATAAACCCCATTCCACCATGTACTTGCACTGCATTCGAAGTTATTTCTACGGAGCGTTCAGTTAACCATCCTTTAATTATAGGAATTAAAAGTGATGTTTTGTTAGTCCAATAATTATGATCATCAGATTTAATCATGTCCATGGAATAGGCACCATATAATGCCAAAGCTCGCATGGCTTCTATTTCTGATTTCATTAATGCATTGAGTCTTAGTACATCAGGGTGATGGATAATAGGATCTCCTTGTTGACCTCCTAAGGGCACACCTTGAACTCTTTCAAAAGAATATTGTTTGGCTTGTTGGTAAGATCGCTCTGCAATCGCCAGTCCTTGTAGTCCCACTGCAAACCTTGCATGATTCATCATCTCAAACATAATATTTAATCCCTGATTTTCTTGACCAACTAAATACCCAATAGCCCCTTCCTTATCGCCGTATTGAAGTACTGCGGTGGGAGATCCTTTTACGCCCAGTTTTTTTTCAATGGAAATACAATGGACATCATTTTGTTTACCGATGGATCCATCTTCATTTGAAAGAAATTTTGGAACAATAAAAACTGAAATTCCTTTATTGCCTTCTGGAGCATCAGGTGTTCGTGCAAGCACCAAGTGGATAATGTTTTCAGAAAGATCATGCTCTCCGTAAGTGATGTAAATTTTTTGACCATAAATTCTATAGTGACTTCCTTCTTTAACTGCCTTTGTACGAATAGCTGATAAATCTGTTCCTGCTTGAGGTTCAGTTAAATTCATCGTGCCTGTCCATTCGCCCGATGAAAGCTTGGGTAAATAAAACTCCTTTTGTTCTGTTGAAGCAGATTTTTGCAGAGCATAAATCAACCCTTGCGTTAAAAGATGGCAAAGAGCAAAAGACATATTAGAGCTATGCCACATTTCATTGACAGCAGCTGAAAGGGATAGGGGCATTTGTTGTCCGCCAAACTCAGACTTGGCTTCTAAGCCAAACCAACCACCATCTCTTAAGCTTTCATAGGCTTCTTTGTAGCCTTTGGGGGTTATAACCTTTCCATCTGGTAGTCGTTTTGAGCCCTCTTCATCGCCGCTTAAATTACACGGAGCCAAAATATCGGATGCGATTTTACTGGCCTCTTCAAGGACAGCGTCTAATAAGTCATCGGAGAAATCCTGATATTCATTTATTTTTAAAATATCTTGAAGGTTAATAATATTTTTTAAAACAAACTGGATATCTTTGGTAGGCGCCTCATACATATTTTAATAATAAACCCTCTTGGCGTTTTTACCCAAGGAAATCAGAATTTCATGTTCATTGGTCCCAGTTTGAAGCGCAATGTTTTCATAAGATTGATGAGGTCCTAAAATTTCAACTGGTTTACCTAAATAAAGATATTTTTCAGGAACATTACTTACATCAATTGTTATTAAATCCATGGATACTCTTCCTACAATCGGACACTTAAATTTTTCAATATAGACGTTTGCCTGATTACTACCGCTTCTTAAAAAACCATCTGAATATCCAAAATCGATGGTAGCAACTTTTAAAGTTTTTTTGGCTTTAAATGTTTTACTATAACCAATGGTTTGATTTTTAGCTACGTTGGCTATTTGAAGAATAGGTGCGTAGATACTCATCACAGGTTTAAGTCCAAAACTTTTTCGAACAAAAGGGTTGATTCCATAAAGACTTTTGCCAGGGCGAACAAAATCTAAATGAAATTTTTTATTAAGAAAAATTCCACCTGAGTTTGCTATGCTCATAGGTTTATTAAAGCTAGTATTGATTTGAATTAGATCATTTAATTGCCTTCTAGATCCATTTAAATCTCCATCATCAGAAGAAGTAAGGTGAGACATGACTGCCAAAAGATTTTTTTGATTGATATGTTTTAGTAGTTTTGGGGTTTCAGAAACTTTAAACCCTAAGCGATTCATTCCAGTATCAAAATGTAAAATGAATTTTAGGGCTGGATGGTTTTTTAAAAGTATTAATTGATCAAAATTATTTATAATCGGGGTTATACGATGATTGCTAATAGTTTTGATATTTTCTAAAGTTGTAAACCCACCCAGTAAATTTATTGAACACTTAGAGTTAATTCCCCTAAGTTCTAAGGCGTCGTCTAATCGAGCGACATAGAAACTGTTACACCCTGCTTTTCTTAGAGTTTTGAATGTATGTTTCATTCCATGGCCATAGGCATCACCTTTTATGACGCCCATAACTTGAGATTTTCCAACCTTTTTTTGAATAATTCTAAAATTATGGTTTAGATTTTGAGATGATATGAATATTTGCTTATTATTAATTTTATTTTTCATTTCAAGCTTTTTTTGTTCCACTTTGTGAATTTTTTTACTTCTTCAGCGCTCTATATTATCTTAATATAAACATATCTATTATAATAGGAAATGGAGGAATAAATGAAAAAAATCGTTTCATTATTTTATGCATTGGTTCTGACAGCTGGCTTATCAGTAACAGCTAACGCTGCAGATCCGGTGAGAATACCAGTTCTGAACTGGTCTAGCCAAATCGTTATGTCAAACGTGATGAGCCAGATCTTTCAAGAATTAGGGTATGAGACTGAATTAGTTCCAGCTGACTCAGTAGCTCGTTATGAGGCTCTTAGAGTTGGTGAGTTACATACAGCTCATGAAACTTGGCAGTCAACAATGGCAAAACCTTTCTATGAAGCTATGGATAAAGGTGGTGTGATTGATACTGGTAACCACAAGGCTCCAACTCTTGAAGAGATGGGTGTACCAAACTGGGTAGTTGAACAAAATCTTTGCCCTGGATTACCAAGCTGGGAAGCAATGCTTTCACCTGATTGTGCGAAAAATTTCGTAACAGCAGACTCAGATGGCAAAGGTAGATGGTTAGAGGGTCCAATCGAATGGCATGGAAATGTTATTCCAGAGAGAGTAGAGGCTCTTGGTCTTTCTGACTTATGGACTGTTAAATTTGCTGGTAGTGCTGATGCACTTTGGGCTGAACTTGCAGCTGCTAAAAAAGAAGGAAGAGGAACAGTGGTATTTAACTGGACACCAAACTTCACTGACTATGAAGGTTATACCTTTATTGAGTTCCCTCCATACTTCCAAGGATGTCGTATTGAAGACGGCGGTTCATTGGAAACAGCAGGTTGTGGTTCTCCAATTGGTTGGTTAAAGAAGGGCGCACACATTAAGTTCCCAATTACTCATCCAAAAGCATATAAGTTCTATTCAAAGATGATTTTTGACTCCACTCAAATTGGTGAGATGGCAAGTTATGTTGACCTAGATGGAATGACACATGCTGAAGCTGCTACAGCTTTTATTGCTAACAATCGTGCATTAATGGACGAGTGGAAGCAGTAATATAAAACTTTAACTACCCCTCTTAACTTGAGGGGTAGTGCTTAAAAAATTCAATATCAAAAATGACAACACCCGTAATCGATTGCGCGTCAGTTTATAAAATTTTTGGCAATAATGCCGAAAAACTCCTAAATGAATCTAATGGCAATGTTGATGCAAAAACTTTTCAGGAAGCTGGTTGTATTGTAGGGGTTAATAACGCTTCATTCACTGTCAATAAGGGTGAAATGTTAGTTGTAATGGGCTTATCAGGTTCGGGTAAGTCAACATTACTGCGATGCATTTCAAGACTTACTGATGCTACTGCTGGAAAAATTTTAATCGATGGTGAAGATATTTGTTTAATGAATAACAAGCAATTAATTGAGCTGAGGAGAGAAAAGATGGGAATGGTATTTCAAAACTTCGCTCTCTTACCGCATAAAACAGTCATTGAAAATATAGCTTTCCCATTGCTGATTAAAGGCACTTCCCTTGATAATAGTATGTATAAAGCAAAGGAAATGGTTGAGTTGGTTGGCTTAAAGGGCAGAGAAAATTATTTTCCAAGAGAACTATCTGGCGGCCAACAACAACGTGTTGGTATTGCAAGATCATTAGCCGTTGAACCAGATATTTGGTTTTTAGATGAACCTTTTTCTGCATTAGACCCTTTAATAAGAAAAGAAATGCAAGATGAATTCTTAAGGTTGCAGAGTGTACTTAATAAAACAATCATGTTTGTTACTCATGATTTTGATGAGGCTTTAAGATTAGCTGATCGTATAGCTATTATGAAAGATGGAATCATCGAACAATTAGACACACCAGGAAATATTGTTTTAAATCCAGCAACAGATTATGTCAAAAAGTTTACCCAAGATGTTCCTCGTGAAAAAGTGCTCAAAGTAAATTCTGTAATGGATAAATCTACTGAAGGCATAGGATCTGACACGGTTTCATCTAATGCTTTATTGTCGACAGTTGCTGAAAAAATATTAAGTAGTCAGAGTACTTTAGGTGTAATTGACCCTAACTCTAAAAAAGTTGTAGGGTCTATTAGTCAAGCTAAAGTTATTAAGATTTTGTTCGGTGGACAATAACATTATATCAAGATTTAAGAATTCCAAATTAATACAATTTGGGTTCCTATTAATAATTTTTCTTATTTTATATTTTTCCATATCGCATGAAGAGGGTAACAATTTCTGGAGGTTTCCACCTTTATTAAAAGCCGTTCCGTTAGCCTTAAATGAATTTATTTATGAAACCGTATACGGATTATTTCCTATTAAAACCTGGGATCCAATATTTGAAATGTGGGAAGAAAAATCAAGTATTAGAATTGCTACTCAATTTTTCTCACAAGGTCTAAACATTGCCATTACATTTGTTAGAGAGTTGCTTTTAGGGGGCACTAAAACTATTAAACTTTTTATATCAGACTCCTTTGTAACATCGCATCATTGGCATTGGTTTGCCATTCCATGGCCAGCCTTCGTGGCGGCAACTTTTTTCTTGGGTCAACAATTAGGGGGCACAAGATTGGGTTTACTTGGCGCTATTGGCACTACTTATATCGCTGTCTTTGGCCAATGGGTCCCATCAATAGAAACCTTTTCTTTTGTCGTTGTCACTACTCCAATTTGTTTTGTGCTTGGACTGAGTTTAGGAATTTGGGGATATTTAAGCAAACGAGTAGAAACTGCCTTACAACCAGTGCTTAATGTTATGCAAACTATGCCTCAATTTGCATATTTAGTTCCTATTATTGCGCTATTTGGTTTGGGTGATCACGCTGGATCATTAGCAACTATTGTTATTGCGACGCCACCAATGATTAGGAACACTATATTAGGTTTAAAAAAAGTACCCCCAGAGGTAGTTGAAGCGGGCCTAATGAGCGGATGCACAAAAAGACAATTAATGTTCAAGGTTCTAATACCCACAGCTCGAAAAGATATTTTAAACGGACTGAATACGGCAATTATGCAGTGCCTAGCAATGGTTGTTATTGCATCGTTTGTTGGCGCAAAAGGACTTGGTTTAGATTTAAAGATTGCTTTAAATAGTTTGAAAATTGGTAAAGCGGCTGAGGCAGGTTTATGTATTGTTATTATTGCCGTTATTCTAGATCGTTATACAAATGCATGGGCAAATAAAGTAAATGATTATTTTGCTGATTTGACTTTTTATCAAAGAAATCGTTTTTGGGTTTTATCTGCAATCAGCTTAGTAATATTTTCGATAATCGCATTTATTGGCTCAAATATTTTTTCTAAAATAAATTACTTCTATATCATCCCAATTGAAAAAGGTATTTCAATAGGACCGTATATCGATAATGCGGTAGATTGGGTTTGGGATACATTCTTTTTCGCATTAAATGAATTCAACAAATTTTTAATTACTAATGTCCTTGTTCCTATGAAAAAAGCTTACTTAGGAATGCCAGTTATTTCAACTTTCGTATTTGCAATGGGCGTCGGATTTATTATTGGTGGATTCAGAGTAGCCGCAATTGTTTTTTCACTATTATTGTTTATTGCTCTCTCAGAGTATTGGGATCGAGCTTTGATTACAATGTATATGGCAACTTTTGCAGTGATTGTTGCATCAATTAATGGATTAATTATTGGAACTATATTCTCCCAAACAGAAAGAGGATCAAAGTTTATTCTCACCGTATGTGATTTTTTTGAAACGTTCCCATCTTTTGTCTATCTAATACCAGTGATCTTTTTATTTAATATAACTGACACTTCAGTACTTATTGCGGCTATTGTCTATGCTACAGTGCCCGCGACCCGATACACAGTATGGGGGCTCAAAAGTGTTCCTATTCAATTGCATGAGGCTGGCACAATGTCAGGCGTTAACAAACTCCAAAGATGGTCCAATATTGAGATACCTCTAGCATCACCGCATATGATGCTGGGTGTAAACCAAACCCTTGTATTTGGTATGCAGTTAGTGATATTAGGCGCTTTGATTGGCACTGACGATTTAGGCCAGATGATATTCTCATCTCTATCAAGACCAGATGGTGCTGGTTTAGCTCTTGTTTTAGGTACTTGTGTTGCCTTCATTACTATTTCAGTGGATGTCATTATTAGAAAATGGGCAGAGGATAGAAAAAAAGCACTAGGTATTGATTAAGTGTTAAAGTTTTTTTATTTGTTTCTCTCAATTGTATTTGAGGTAGCAGGTACCATCTCCTTAAAATTATCTGATGGGTATACAAAAATACTGCCAACCATTTCAATGGCAGTCTGCTATATCATTTGTTTTTATTTTCTGTCTCGTTGTATGAACCAATTTGCTTCTATTGGTTATGTGTATGCGGTTTGGTCGGGAATAGGTATCTGCTTTATTACGATCATCGGTATATATTTATTTGGTAACAAAGTGGATATGATGGGGGTTTTAGGATTATCGCTTATTATAATCGGCGCTGTTGTGTTAAACTTATTTTCAAAGATGTCACATTAAATGATTATACCTAGAATCACTAAACCTTACGAGCCAGGTCTACCAGCATTAGGTAATGATTTAGAAAACTATTTAGTGACTGCCGGAGGTTCTCTTACTTTAAAGTTAGAGCAAGGCGATAAAATAAAAATTATTAATTTAGAGGGGTTACAACAGGCCGAGTTAGTTGTTTTTAACGCAAAAGGCAAATGTGATTTAAGTCCTTTAAGTCTAAAAAAAGAACATAGCGGTGATTTAACTAAAAATATTTTAACCAGTAATGATGAGTCTGCTCAAATAGCATCGCAAAAACTTCGCCGTTTAGGTCATGAAGTAAATTCAATCAATCAATCCATTTTGGTTTTTTCTAAAGATGCTCTGGCTAACTCCATTGAAGAATTTACATCCAGTGAAAGCTCTATATGTATCATTTCTGCACCAGGTCACAGTGAAATAACCCATGAGGAAATACCCGCCTCAGAATTAAGAGTCATTGTTCAGCGTGCAAGGAAAAGAGAAGAGGGTGAATTTTTATTGCCTGATCCTTTAGCAGACCCTGTGGAAGAGATTTTTGTCAAACGATACACAGCAATGTCTTATGAGGTTCAAGAGGGTGATTATATTCAAATTATTGATGTGCAAGGAAGACAATGCAGTGATTTTATGGCATTTGATGCAAAGAA
>JAYPCO010000029.1:0-3204 GCA_038124765.1 Alphaproteobacteria bacterium
AGGGCGCTTTAGCAACCATGACCAAGAATACGGCATTCGCTCTTCTTATTAACAACATAAGAGTAAACCAACTTAATATTGGTTGGATGTCATCCGATGGAGAGCATCAAATACAAACAAAATTCCATGGTGCACCAGAGAATTGGTTAGAAGATGCTGCCAAAGAGCAGCCTTTCAAAAGATTACTAGGAACACTTGAAGTTGCGAAAGCAGTTACTTTCTTAGCATCAGAAGACTCTGGAATGATGACGGGTTCGGTGATTGATTTTGATCAATCAGTTGTAGGGGGCTATCCATTTTCACCTCCTAAGCCACCTGAAAAAATGTCAATTTGATACACAAGGATATTTTTTTTCTAATCATGAGTGTGGTATAATCAATCAATGGATATATCTAAATTAAGTCTTTTTAGAGATAAGTGTTATATTGATGGGCAATGGGTTGATGCTCTTAATAAAGAGACTATATCCGTAAATAACCCCGCAACCCTAGATTCATTGGGAACTGTTCCTAAGTGTGGAAAACAAGAAACAACCAATGCCATTAATGCTGCAAATCAAGCATGGCCAAAATGGAAATCTATTTCAGCAAGGGAAAGATCTAATATTCTTCGTAAATGGTTTGATTTAATAATTGAAAACAAAGAGCAGCTTGCTCAAATTATGACAGTTGAGCAAGGGAAGCCTATTAATGAATCCAGAGGGGAAGTACTATACGGCGCTTCTTTTATTGAGTGGTTTGCAGAAGAAGCAAAAAGAGTTTACGGAGATACAATACCCGATCCACTTACCGATCGAAGAATTGTTGTAATTAAACAACCAGTGGGTGTCGTTGCCTCTATCACTCCTTGGAATTTTCCAAATGCTATGATTACTAGAAAATGCGCTCCGGCATTAGCTGTTGGTTGTCCTGTAGTGATTAAACCTGCAAGCCAAACTCCATACTCTGCGTTGGCGCTAGCCGCACTTGCAGAGCAGGCTGGTTTTCCTAAAGGAGTTCTTAATGTGATAACCGGTAAAGCTTCTGAAATTGGTGATGAACTAGCCACTAATTCAATTGTTCGTAAATTATCTTTTACGGGCTCTACAGAAATTGGAAAAGTTTTATTACAAAAATGTGCGGGCACTGTAAAAAAAGTTTCTATGGAGTTAGGCGGACATGCACCTTTTATTGTTTTTGATGATGCAAATATTAATGATGCAGTAGCGGGAGCAATGCAAAGTAAGTTCAGGAATACGGGGCAAACCTGCGTTTGTGCTAATCGAGTTTACGTTCAAGAGGGTGTGTATGAAGAATTTTGTAAAAAGTTTGTAGAAGCTGTTTCTAAATTAAAAGTAGGTAATGGTTTAGACGAAGAAGTAGGCTCTGGCCCTTTGATTGATGAAAGCTCTTTAAAGAAAGTAGAAGAACATGTTGCGGATGCCGTGCAAATGGGAGCTAAAGTTGCAATTGGAGGGGCTAAGCATCAATTAGGAATGAATTTTTACCAACCAACTATTCTTACCGATGTTACCACTAAGGCAAAGATTACCTCGGAGGAAACCTTTGGGCCGGTTGCTCCAGTTTATAAATTCAAAGATGAACAGGAGGTTATTGAACTTGCTAATAATTCACCGTATGGGTTGGCATCTTACTTTTATTCACGAGATATCGGTAGGATATGGCGTGTAGCTGAAGCACTGGAATATGGAATGGTCGGTGTTAATACAGGCTTAACATCCAAGGCGGAAGCACCATTTGGAGGTATAAAAGAATCTGGGTTAGGTAGAGAAGGATCGAAGTATGGAGTTGATGACTTCATTGAAATTAAATACATCAATATGGCGGGGTTAGATAAATAAATGGCAAATAAGATATTTAATGTTGGATTAATAGGTTGCGGACACATTGCAGAAACCTATTTTCGTGGGCATGACTACTTTAATAATTTTAAAATAATCAAATGCGCAGATATTAATCGTGAAGTAGCTGATAAGTGCGCAAAAACATATGGAATTCAGGCTTGTTCAGTAGAAGAATTACTTAATGATCCACAAATAGAAATTGTTTTAAATTTAACTATTCCAAAAGCACACTATGAAGTGGCAAGGAGTTCCTTAGAGCATGGCAAGCATGTTTACGGCGAGAAACCATTAGCTGTAAGTTTCGATGATGGTAAACATTTATTAGAGTTAGCAAAATCCAAAAGTCTTTATATTGGTAATGCACCTGATACCTTTTTAGGGGGTGGAATTCAAAAATCTATCGAACTAGTTAATCAAAATATCATCGGTGATGTTAAACTAGGTAATGCAATATTTGCTTTTCCAGGAGTACAGTCCTACCATCCCAACCCTGAACCTTGGTTTGCGGCAAAAGAAGGTGGGCCGGTTATTGATATGGGTCCATACTACTTTACTGCTTTAGTAAATTTATTAGGCCCTGCAAAATCTGTTCATGGTATATCTACAAAAGTATTTAATAAAAGAGTAATAGGCATTGGACCTAAAGAAGGTCAAAGTTTTGAAGTTGAATGTCCCACAAGTTATTTAATTAACTTAGAATTTCATAGCGGTGCTATTATTCAAGTCACCCTATCTTTTGATGTTGTTGCTCATCAGAGAAATCATATTGAGCTTTATGGGAATAAAGGATCCATGATCGTCCCTGATCCAAATATGTTTGGAGGTTCAGTTTATACTTGTTGCGATGACTCTGGGCAATGGAAAGAACATACTACAGAACACATGCCTCTTGGAAAAATTAATATTAAAACTCACAGCGGTAGAGCTAATGAATCACCAACAAACGCAAACTACCGTGGAGTGGGTATGGCAGAAATGGCATACTGTATTGAAAATAATAAACACCACCGCTGCAGTGGTGAATTATCTTTACATATATTAGATATAATTCAGTCAACAATGAGAGCTGCTAACACTGGTACCCCTCAACAAATTCAGACAACTTGCAATAAAGCAGATTTCTTCTCAGTGGAGGAGATTCAGAGGATACTTAAATAAAGGGTATCTTACTTCTATTTGATGATAAATTTCACTAGTCAAAAAAAAGTCCTAGTTATTGGCAGGGCTGGTCTCGATATTTATCCCGAACCTCCAGGAACAAAAATTGCTGATGTAACAAGTTTTTCGGCCCATTTAGGGGGATCAGCGGCTAATACCTGTGTAGCACTATCACAACATAATATTCAATCAGATCTTGTAA
>JAYPCO010000029.1:3304-14467 GCA_038124765.1 Alphaproteobacteria bacterium
GCGGCTAATACCTGTGTAGCACTATCACAACATAATATTCAATCAGATCTTGTAACTTGTATTTCCGAAGATGCGACTGGTGAGTATGTTTTAAATAAATTAGAGCATTACAAAATTGGTATCAATTTTTGTAAGAAAATTGACAAATCTTTCCAAACACAAGTTGCTGTTGTTGAAACTATTTTAGAAAATAACCAATCCATTTTATATCGAAATAATTCTTGTGACCTACAACTGAGTGAAGATTTAATTAACTCAATTCCTTTTGATAAGTATGGAGCTGTTATGATTTCAGGGGTCGCACTCTCTTCAGAGCCCTCACGAAGTGCCATCTTTCTTGCCGTTGAAAAAGCTTCTCAATTAGAACTTCCTCTAATCATAGATCTTGATTATAGACCATATAACTGGGAGTCAGATGAAACTAAATCTGAGGTCTATAAAAAAATTATGCAAAAAATGGATATTATTATTGGTAATGATCTAGAATTCAATATTGCAGATAATTCTAAGAATGGATTTGATTTAGCCAAAAGTTTAATCCAAGAAAAACCTAGCATTATTATTTATAAAATGGGCGAGAAGGGATCAGTAGTTCTTACTAAAGAAAGTGAACAGACTTTTGGTATTTTTGATGTCCAAGCTATCAAACCTACAGGGGCAGGTGATGCTTTCAACGGTGGATTTATTAGCTCACTCGTTAAAGGAATAAAACTAACTGATGCAGTTAAAAATGGCTCAGCGTGCGCTGCTATAGTTGTGACCAGAGTTGGTTGCTCTAGCGCCATGCCTACTGAAAAAGAATTGGAAGATTTTTTAATTCAACAAAAAAAGGAAATTAATTTTTCTTAATGTCATTAGTTTCATCAAAACAGCTCCCCAAGAATACTAAAAGATTAAGTTTGGGTATAGTTGGAGGAGGTGCGGGAGCCTTCATTGGACAGGTGCACGCAAATGGAGCTCGATTATCCAATCGCTGGGAGGTAGTTGCTGGTTGCCTCTCTTCAAACCCAAAAAAAGCAATTAGCTCTGGTAAAGATTGGTTATTAGACCCCAATAGAGTCTATACAGATTATAAATTAATGGCGAAATCTGAGTCAGAAAGAATTGACGGAATTGATGCTGTTGTTATAGCAACCCCAAACTATCTTCATTACCCAATTGCAAAAGAATTTATTAAAAGAGGAATTAATATTATTTCTGATAAACCACTTTGTTTAAATAGCATCGAAGCAAAGGAGTTATTACGACTTAAAAAGAAGCATAACGTTTTTTTTGGAGTAACATATCCATACTCTGCTCATTCAATGGTAAAACAAGCAAGAGCTATGATTCAAAAAGGTTTACTTGGTAGTCTTAAGCAAGTTCATATTGAATATTTTCAAGAATGGGCTAGTGAAATTTCCGATCAAGGAAAAAATGTACCTTGGAGATTAAATAAGAAATTTAATGGACCATCTTTTACAACTGCAGATATTGGTACGCACGCATTTCAAATGTTATCATATGTAACTGGCCATAAATTAAAATCTTTACTTGCTAATTTCTATGTAGCAGGAAAACCAAAAAAAATGGAAGATACAGTTTTTATGCATTTAAATTTTTCAGGTAATCTCCCAGGTACTTTAATGGTCTCCCAAGCTATCATTGGTCACCATTGTGGAATTAATTTAAGAATTGCAGGAGATAAAGGTTTTATTGAGTGGAACCAAGAAACACCAGAACATTTAATTTTTTCTAAATTTGGGCAACCTAAACAAATCTTAATAAGAGGTTATGGAAAATATATGGATCCAGAGGTATTACCATATATTAGAATGCCAGAAGGACATCCGGAAGCTTTGACTGATGCTTGGGCAAATTTATATATCAATTTTGCAATTGCCATTGAAAGCTTAAATCATAAAAAAAATTCAAAAAAAATACCCTACTATCCAACAATCGAAGAAGGGGTAGAGGGTATTCGTTTTGTTGAGGCGGCAATAAAGTCAAATAAAAATAAAAAGTGGGTAAATTTATAATAAAAATACAAAGGAGAAACTATGCACATACCATACTCAGATAATCAAAACAAAGCTCTGTTTGATGTTGATAATTCAACAGTTCCATTAGTTTATTTTAATATTATTAAATTAAAAAAAGGAGAGAGCTTCCAATATAAGTTAAGTAATCATGAGACAAGCGTTGTACCAGCTACGGGTATGGTGGAACTCAGCGTAGACGGTAAGAAATTAGGCGCTATTGGTAAAAGAACAACTGATGTTTGGGATGGTGAGCCTGAAGGAAGTTACATTCCTATTGATACAGATTGTACAATTACTTGCTTATCTGAATCCACTGAGTGTTTTATTGCTGGTGGCATTTATGAAAAAAAATTAGAACCCTTCTTAGTTCTTCAAAAGGAACTAGATGTTGTTCAATATGGCTCTGATGACACTAAAACACACAGAAAAATAAAACACATCCTTGGAGCAAAGCAACATGAGCAAGTAGGTAGGTTGCTAGTAAATGAATTATATACAGTCGGTGCAGGAGGATGGTCCGGGTTTCCACCTCATAAGCACGATACTGACAATATTCCAACAGAAACTCGGCATGATGAAGTTTATAACTATCGATTTAAACCTGGTCACGGCTTTGGTGTTCAAGTGATGCAATATGAAGATGACAAAGAAGGTATCGGTTATCAATTATTTGATGGTTCAACGATTGGTATTAATAAAGGCTATCACCCATGTGTTGTGGCCCCAGGTTATGAGATGTACTATTTTACTATTTTGGTTGGTCTCAGCCAGCGATCTTTAATTCAATACTTCCAAAAAACACACGCTTATCAGATTGAAACAATACCTGGCATAAAAGATATGATTGCCAAATATAAATAATACATGACAGTTGCTACATTATCCGAGGTTTTGCAGAAAGCTAAACAGGATAAATATGCCGTCGCAGGTTTAGTTGTTCTCGGATGGGAGGATGCTCGTTGTTATGCAGAAACAGCAGAGGAACTAGGTCTACCTGTAATTTTACAAGCTGGTCCTGGCTGTAGAGCAAATACACCCCTACCAATTTTGGGAAAGATGTTCCGTTATCTGGCAGAAAAATCAAAGACACCAGTTGTATGTCATCTAGATCATGGTTACACCAAAGAGGAGTGTGTTGAAGCTATCAATAGTGGCTTTTCATCAATTATGTTTGATGGCTCTAAGTTCGAATTACAAGAAAACATTGAAAAAACTCATGAGATAGCTGAAATTGCTCATCAGCACCACATCTCAATAGAAGGAGAAATTGGCTTTGTCGGTTACGCAGAGGGGGCAGAGTCTAAAAGCACTGATCCAGCTCAAGCCAAAGCCTTTGCTGAACAATCTAAGTGTGATGCCATGGCTATCAGTGTGGGAAATGTTCACTTACAGACAAGTAAATCCTCATCTATTGATATGGATGTAATAAAAAAAATTCAAGAAATAACGAATATCCCGCTAGTGCTTCATGGCAGTAGTGGTATTGAACATTCCCTTCGAAGAACAATTGCTAACACTACCAATGTTTGTAAATTTAATATAGGTACAGAGTTAAGAAAAACATTTGGGGATACTTTAAGAAAAGAAATTAATAATCATCCTACGATGTATGATCGCATACAGTTGATTAACTTAACAAAAGATAATCTAAAAGCAGCTACTAGATTAGTCTTAGAAAATATTTCTAAATTCTAAAAATGTCTCAGATGATCAAATCATCTATAATTGAAAATCAATATTTAAGAATTAAAACAATCAATTTAGGGGCTACGCTAGTTGAAGTTTATGATAAAAAGAAAAAAACTAACCTCATATTGAACCTTGGTGTTCTTTCAAACTATAAAAATAATAAACCTTACTTAGGTTCTACTTGTGGTCGTTTTGCTAATCGAATAAAAAATGCTCAATTTAAAATTGGCAATAAAACCTTTAAATTAAGTAGGAATGAAGGTCGTAATTTATTACATGGCGGCAAGGTAGGCTTTGACTCTCTCTATTGGAATTTAGTAAAAAAAACTAATCAATTAATCTCTTATGAGCTTTACTCTAAAGATGGCGATCAGGGTTTTCCAGGTAATTTAAAAGTATTGTGTAATTATCGATTAGTTAAAAATGCAATGACTATTGAATTGACAGGGGTATCTGATCAATCAACCCATATCAACTTAGTAAATCATGCTTATTGGAACTTAGATTTAAAAAAAAATACGATACATGATCATGAACTAGTAATTAAAGCCTCTTCATATTTAGAAAATGATAAGGCAAATATCCCAACAGGAAAAAAAGTAAGAGTTACAAATACCCCATTTGATTTTACTAAATGGCAAAAAATTGGAGTGCAGTTAACAAAGAATGATAAGGGTTTTGATGAAAATTTCATACTTCAAGGCAATCTTGCCGCTAAACTTTTATCCAAAAAAAGCAATATTATGCTATCCATTTTCACTAATCAGCCTGGCATTCAATTTTATACAGGTCAATTTTTAAAATTTAAGTCAAAACAAAAAACGCTATACCCTTATCAAGGCCTATGTTTAGAAACACAAAACTTTCCTAACTCGCCAAATGAAATTTCTTTCCCAAGTTCGTTATTAAAAAAAAATAAAATATATAAGCATATTACTAAATATGAAGTTACTCATATCTAGCTTGGATAAATTATTATAAAGGTCTAAGTTTAAGGTTTAACTTATCAAATACTTGTTGTGGAATATGATAGGCCATATCTTTTCGCAACGAAAGAACTGATAGTTGGAGTTGAGAACCGCTTAAATTTAAATCAATTAATTTTGAAACTTGCAATTCATCGGTAATGTAATTCCAATCAAAAGTTGTATAGATACCTTCACCTTCGATATCATACATTTTCATAAATATAACAGTATTATTTTCCAATGTAATTCTCACATCAAATGTAGATGAAGCAGGTAAGTCTTTTCTGAGCATATACCCATTATGCTGCAGGTCAGTCAGAATAGATAAAGTTTCATCAATTTTATCTTGATCTATTTCTTCAAATCCCTGAGGTAAGTTTTGATGCAGTAATCTATTTTCTTGTTTTGATAAATTAATTAATTGACCTTTATAAATTTGAATTGATTTAATTTGCTCGCTACCAATATTAACTAAATCATTTGGTACCCAATAATAGCTTCCTGCATCTGTACTTAAGTTTACCGAAGCAAGATAGGTTTGATTAGTTTTGGGTGGTTTTATATAAGTCCCTGGTTTTTTATAATTATACTCTCCAATATTAAGTTCATATAAATTATCTCCATTGGAGTTTTTAAGAAGAAGCTCTATTTTATTTTCATTGTCTAAGCCGAGTTTGTAATAGAGTTTCTCATTAGTAGTTTTAATTTCTGTAAGTTTGCCTTCTCGAAGTTGGATAAAAAAACGACTTAATAAATCTGTATTGGCAGGAAGATTATAGGCACTAGCCACAACCCATGTTCCCTCAATTTTTTCAATAATGGTTTCATCCGCAATGGATTTAAAATTGATATGTGAAATTTCGGGTAGGATTTCATCAAAATTCTCAAATAAAGGTTTAAATTCAATGATATTCGTAGTTTTTTTATCATCAACATACATGCCCACAGCTATTACAGTTAATAGAAAGGTCAAAGATAAAAGTATTTTTAAATTTTTAATCATGACCTACTTTTTCTTTTTCTGATACCTAATTGGCGAGGTACGATAAACATTAAAACAATAAGTAGAATAGGGAGTAAAAAGGTATTGAGAATATTTATTCTATTAGCTAAATCATCAATATCTTTATTGAGCTGTCTTCTGACTTCTCTTAATTGTTTTCTTGTACTTTCAAGGTCTGCCTGGAAATTGGCTAACTCTTCAAGTTGTTGATCAGAAAGTTGAACATCATTAGTATTGCCGCCACCTGAAAGGTTTTTAATTTGATTTAAAGTTGCATCTAATCTAGCTTGTAGTTCTTGCTCCTGTCCTAAATATTGCTGTTCAGCTTCTGCTTGTAGTTTTTGGACTACAGTAAAAGGTCTAAATGGTGTTTCTTTGTTTCTTAAGTCTATAAAATCATTAAATCCAGTCATTGAGTCTAGAATGTTTGAAACAAGAGATCCGTTATCTGAGCTTTCTTCAATAACTGTGGAGTCTAGAAATCTTTGAACTCTTGCCCAAAAAGCTGTTCGAATAAAATCTGCATCACTAAAAACAATTACATTTATATCTTGAGAAGATTGATCAATATGATTTTCAAATTTTTCTTGGTAGTCACTAAAACTTGTTTTAGCTGTACCGTTCAACTTGACTCCAAAGTCATAGGGTATTCCACTGGGTTTAAAATTATTGATTAGTTTGATGGGATCTAAAACATCCTTCAATGGCAAATCCATTGTTAGCTCACTCGAAGATATTAATGGTGAATAAACAACTTGACTATCTTCGTTTAGTGGAGCAAATCCTCCGGGTGAAACCAATCGAACAAGAGACAATCCACTTCCAACTGTTTCAGACTGATTAATAAAGTTACCTCGAACTTCAGGCCAATTAAGTTTAAGCATTGTCTGAAGAGAAGTATTATCAGACATATTTTGCTGAGTTTGTAATCGAGTTGCTTGAGCTCCATCCAGGATAACATTATCGTTGTAATTTAAATTTAAAGTTTGAAATACCTTGGGTAGATCAGAGGATTTGTTCATATGATCGTTTTTTTCAAAATAAGGATCAACAAAAACTAAAGTATTTCCACCATTTAAGATAAATTGCTCAATTGCATACTCAGTTTTTTCAGAAACATCTGAGGGATGGTAGACGATTAAAACATCAAGATTGTCAAAATTAGTAGTTTTTTGGTCTAAGGTTTCAAAATCATAATAGTCCTTAAACCGATCTAAAATAATATATTCGTTTCGATCAGGTTGAGAGTTTGGCGGGACGCTCGTATCTACCCACGAAAGAAATCCTACCTTTGGTTTTTCTACCCGACTCAATTTATAAACAATATCCGTTAATTGTTTTTCTAAACTACCTGCCTTAGAAGGATCAAAAAATTTGATTACTTCAATATCATCCGTTGTATTGGATGCAATTAATCCAAAATATAAATTCGTACCTTCTTGTCCTAATGGAAAACCCTGAATATTATATCGATTAACATAATCTTCTTCATCTGAGTAAGCCTCTGGCTCAATGATATTAAATATAATTTTACCTTTAGCTAATTCTTCATATCGATTTAAAAGTCCCTCAATTTGATTTGCATAATTTTGAATAACTGGAATATTTTTAGAAAGTTGGCGACTATAAATAAACTCTAAGGTTAATGGCTCTTCGAGATTTTTAAGTAAATTTTTAGTACCCTTGGATAAAGTGAATGTATTAGTTTCAGTAAAATCGATTCCAAAATTAAAATTAATTTTATTAATGATAAAGTTAAATGATAAAAAAAGAATAATTGTACTAACTACAGATATCAAAAAATTTTTTTTATTTAATATAGAATTGATCATGATCTATTTAAAAGCTTAATAATGGTTAAGTAATTCCAAAGGGCCATAAATGAAATAAAAAATAACAAACCTTTAATAGTAAAAAAACCAGTTTGAATTGTATTGAAATGAGTTAGAAAGCTAAAATTTGAAATTAATTCAATAAACTCCAAAGGAAATATATTAGATATAAAATTAAGCATTAAAGGAAGCCCACTTATAGTAAACAGAAAAGAAATAAGAATTGATAAAATAAAGGCAATAATTTGATTATTAGTTAGAGAAGAAAAAAATATCCCAAGCGCTACATAGGAACCGGCCATGATAATGGCCCCTAAATATTGACCAATAATAATAGTATTATCAGGGCTTCCAAGGTAATTGACCGTAATCCAAATTGGGAATGTAAGAACAATTGAAAAAATAACAAACAGCCATGTTGCTAAAAATTTACTAATTACAATTTTCCAAAGCGGTAATGGTAGGGTTAAAAGAAGTTCAATTGTTCCTAATCTTTTTTCCTCTGACCAACTTTTCATTGTCACTGCAGGAATAAAAAAAATAAATACCCAAGGTATAAAACTAAAGAAAGTAGTTAGTTCAGCGACACCTGAACTAAAAAAACTACCAAAATAGAAGGTAAGTGACATAGATGTCATAATAAATATGGATGTAAAAATATAAGCCACAGGTGTAATAAAAAATAATTTTAATTCTCTTTTAATTAGGGCAAGCATTAATTAATGATCTTTCTAAATTTTTCATCAAGCGTTTTACCAATTTTTCTTTTTAATTGATTAGGGGTGCCCTCAAATTTTTTTTCACCAGCATCTATAATTAGACACTTGTTACACACCTCAGGTACTTCGTCCAATATGTGAGTTGATATAATAATCGCTTTAGACTTGGATAATTTTGTAATCAGTTTTCTTACTTCAAACTTTTGAAGAGGATCTAAGCCATCGGTAGGTTCATCTAAAATTAATAATTTAGGATCATGGATTAGAGCCTGTGCAATACCTACTCTTCTTTTAAATCCTTTTGATAAGGTTTCTATAGGTACATCTTGAACTTCTTCAAGTTGTAAATCTTTAATAACATTTTTTATGTTTGAATGATAATTTTTGATACCTCTTACCTGGCAAACATATTCTAAATACATCTTAGGAGAAAAGTCTAAATATAATGGTACCCCCTCAGGTAAATAACCAATTAATGACTTAGTAAAAATTGGTTCTTGATCAATATTCTTATCGTTAATTGTAATAACTCCAGCATCTGCTTTAAGATATCCAGTGATAATTCTCATTGAGGTAGTTTTGCCAGCACCATTGGGTCCTAGAAATCCCATAACATCCCCAACTTTTACCTCAAAAGAAAGGTTATTGATGGCCTGAAATTCGCCGAAAAACTTTGATAAATTATTAACTTTTAACATCTATATAATATGTAATTAAAGAACCCATTATTTCAAGACAATCAGCTCTTTCAAATTGGCAAAAAGACCACACTATAACTAAATCTTTAGAGGCTATTGTAATAATAAGCCTAGATAGCTATAGTTCTTGCCATGTCCGCATATTTCCAAAATATTCCTGAAATCGCTTTTGAAGGAAAAGCAAGCTCAAACCCGCTGTCTTTTAAATACTATGATGCAAAAAAAATAGTTTTAGGCAAATCCCTTGAGGAACAATTAAGAATGGCTGTTTGTTATTGGCATACATTTAATTGGCCTGGGGGCGATCCTTTTGGTGGCCAAACTTTTTTAAGACCGTGGATGGAAGCAGGGGATGCCGTTACTAATGCTAAAAATAAGTTAGAAAATGCTTTTGATTTTTTCAATAAACTAACGATACCCTATTTTTGTTTTCATGATGCAGACATAGCCCCGGAAGGAAGCTCTTTTACTGAAACAGAAAAAATTCAAAAAACGATTATTGAAGAAATTGCTAAGAAATTAGAAAATTCAAAAGTTAAATTACTCTGGGGTACGGCAAATTTATTTAGCCATCGTCGTTACATGGCCGGTGCTGCTACAAACCCCGATCCTGATGTTTTTCAATATGCTGCAGCGCAAGTAAAAATGTGTTTAGAAAATACGCAATTATTAAGAGGTCAAAATTATGTTTTATGGGGTGGTAGAGAAGGTTACGAAACTATTCTAAATACCAATATGAAGCAAGAATTAGATCAACTCGGAAGATTTTTATCTTTAGTTGCTGAACATAAACATAAAATTGGTTTTACAGGAACTCTGTTAATTGAACCAAAACCGCATGAACCCACAAAACATCAGTATGATTTTGATGCAGCAAGTGTTTATGCCTTTTTACAAAAATATAATTTAGAGAAAGAGTACAAACTAAATTTAGAGGTAAACCATGCCATTTTAGCAAAGCATACTTTTGAACATGAAATTGCATATGCAATTGCCAATAATGTTTTTGGTAGTATTGACATTAACCGAGGAGACTATTTAGTTGGCTGGGACACTGATCAATTTCCAAATAATGTAGAAGAATTAATACTTCCTTTTTACTATATTTTTAAAAACGGCGGACTAAACACGGGTGGCTTGAATATGGATGCTAAAATAAGAAGACAGTCTATTGACGCTGAGGATTTATTTTATGCACACATTGGCTCCATGGATACCTGTGCAAGAGCATTAATAGCTGTAGAGAAATTAATCAACGATGGTGCTTATGATCAGTTTTTAAAAAATAGGTATAACAAATGGAGTCTTAATTCAGATATTATGAATAAACTTAGCTTGGATGATATTTATAATAAGGTAAAGAATGAAAACATCTACCCTGATCCAAAATCTGGACGTCAAGAGTATTTAGAAAATCTTATTAACTCATACATTGATTAATTATGAAAGTTAAAAAATTCTTATTTGATTTGGGAAATGTATTTTTTGATTGGAATCCTAAGTTAATCTTCAAAAAAGTTATTCCAGATGAAGAGCGACTAGATTATTTCCTAAAAGAAGTTTCATTTCCACATTTAGACACAAGATGTGATATAGGTGTTAGTATTAAAGAGGCAGTTAAAGATGCTTGTGAAAAGTTTCCTGAATTCAAATCAGAAATTGAAGTATACTACGACTATCATCGACAAATGGTTAATGGTTCTTTTCAGCAATCGATTGATATTTTTTATAAACTAAAATCTCTAGGTTATCCTTGTTTTGTTTTATCCAACTGGTCTGCTGAAACTTACGAGGGAATGGAAGATGATTATCCTTTTTTAAAAGATTTTGATGGAAAAATTATTTCTGGCAGAGATCGTTTAATTAAACCTGACCCTCAAATATATGAATTAGCTATAAATCGATTTAACTTAGTCCCCAGTGAGACAGTTTTCATAGATGATCGTGCGGATAATATCGAAACTGCTGTTCAGTTAGGTTTTCATACAATTCATTTGACTGACCCCTCAAAGATTGCTGATCTAATTGAGTCTTATTTGTAATTGTTTAGGCTTAAAAATAAACTTGGCTTAGGTTTGGCAGCTTTGGGTAGGCCCGGTTATATTAATTTAGGCCATCATCAAAATATTGGCCCGGACAAATCTAAAGAGGCTATGTATTTTCAAGCTGAAAAGGTTTTAAACTTTGCCTACCAATCAGGTATTCAATATTTTGATGTTGCTAGAGTATATGG